>JBJYWI010000172.1:0-33093 GCA_046259385.1 Anaerolineales bacterium | reverse complement strand
GGGCGTTATTACAGCCTGACGATGCTTTTTATTGGTGCAATGATTGCCCTTGTGCTCTCTGGCAGCCTGTTGTTTATGTTCATCTTTTGGGAAATTACGGCGTTCTGCTCGTATGCACTGATCTCTTTTCATAACGACGATCCAAAAGCGGTTGCAGGAGGTATTAAAGCGCTTATCATCACCCAGGTTGGCGGGATAGGATTATTGGCTGCCTCTCTCCTATCGTATTCCATGTTCGGAAATTATCAAATTAACTTTTTCCTTTCACATGCATCAACCCTACCGGCATCTGTATTAACAATTTGCGCTTTTGGCTGCCTGGTTGCAGCAGCAGCAAAATCAGCTCAAGTACCATTTCAAACCTGGCTCCCGGATGCTATGGAAGCCCCAACACCGATCAGTGCTTTGATCCACGCTGCAACCATGGTGAACGCGGGTGTTTATTTATTAGCGAGATTCTACCCAGGATTCGAGTCTGTTGTTGGTTGGAAAACCGCCGTGATCCTGGTAGGGTTATTATCTGCGCTTTTGGCCGCTTTTATGGCACTGGTTTCACACGACCTTAAAAGAGTGCTGGCTTATTCGACCATAAGCCAGTTGGGCTACATGGTCTATGCAATAGGCTGTGGCGCGATTATTGCCAGCCAATTCCATCTGTTGAGCCACTCAATATTTAAGGCGCTCCTTTTTCTATGCGCAGGCGCTTTGATACAAGCCATTGGAACCCGGGATATGTACAAGATGAATGGGTTAGGCAGAAAAATGCCATTTGTCCGGGCTGCCTTCCTCATCGCTGCCCTAGCGTTAGTCGGTTTGCCTGTGACTAATGGGTTTTTTAGCAAGGAAATGGTTTTGGAAGGGGGGCTTTCCTTGGGTCCAGCATGGGCATATTTTGGAATGCTGCTTGGGGTTGGAATCACAGCACTTTATACGATACGTATGGTATCGCTCGTCTTTTACAGAAAATCAGGAGTAGATATTAATATTCAGGAAGCCCCCCTGATTATGCGTACTGTGCTAGCTGTCCTTGCTTTTGGGGTGCTTTCCACATGGCTTCTGATTGGGGCATTCAGCTATCGATTAGCAAACAGCCTACCTTTTCATAATCTGCATTCCGAGAGCTTGTTAGAGGTCATGATTGGGATCTTCAGTTCACCCTGGACTTACCTTGCCCTTGGAGTGGTTTGTTCGGGATTATTGGTTTGGATATCGCGTTCAAGGTTAACCTGGATTACGCAGAGGTTGGCAGGTGCTAGTGAGTTTATCCGCCAAGGTTTTGGTTTTGAACAGATTAATCAGTACATCATCCATGTGACAAAAAATACAGCAGAGTCATTCCGTAAACTTCAGACTGGTCAGTTGAACTGGAATATGGTCGGGATCATGCTTGGCTTGGTGGTTGTCCTCATTTTAGCAGCATGGATTGGATAACATGGAAACAATACATTTTGTTTGGATCATATTATTACCACTCATCGCTTCTCCCCTAGTGTATTTAATCGGACGGGTAGGTAAAAATCGCCTTGTCAGTATTCCCCAGATTACTGCCCTGATTGCACTGCTGGCTGCATGGATACCCTTCACTCAAGCTGCCCATGCAATCAACCGCAATGAACAACTTGTTTTCAATATGGGCACGATCCAATTATGCCTGGATGGATTGGGGTTGATTGTAGCAGCGTTGTCATTAGGATTGGGTATTTTTGTGGTTCTGTTTTCCGGACCTTACTTACCCGTTGAATCTGGTCAGGAAAAGTATTACGCAATGCTCTTGGCGATGATCGCAATGATGATAGGGCTTGGATGCGCTTGCGATCTGTTTAATCTGTGGATCTGGTTTGAAGCCATGGCAATCGCTTCATACCTGCTGGTTGCCTTTTACCATGAACGTCCGGCGTCACTGGAGGCCGGTTTTAAGTATCTTGTGCAGAGTGCAGCCGGTTCTGTTCTGGTGCTTATCAGCATTGGAATCGTGTACGCCCAGACCAGCCACTTGAATTTCAATGCAATCAAAGCAGCTGGCATCAGTTCCCAATCTCTACTTGTTGCTGGAATACTGTTTGTTATCGGATATGGGGTCAAAGCTGCTCTGGTACCTCTGCACACCTGGTTGCCGGATGCACACTCCCAGGCACCAAGTGGGATCAGTGCAATGCTTTCTGGAATTGTAATTGAAGCAGGTTTAGTTGCCATGCTCCGATCGCTCAGCACACTATCATCTGTAACGACATTATGGGGACCGCTGCTGATGGTTTTTGGTGTTCTTAATATGCTCATCGGAAACATGTTAGCGTTGCCCCAGAAGCAGGTCAAACGAATGCTGGCTTATTCCAGCCTAACACACGTCGGTTATATGCTTGTCGGGTTGGGGATAGCTGTATATCTCGGGATTTCAGATGGCGCTGTGGGAGGCATGTTCCACCTGTTCAATCACGGCGTGATGAAAGGTCTGGCATTTCTTTCAGCGGGTGCACTGTTATATGTACTGCATATCTCAGTGGGAAATCATGACCCATTATTGGTTAACGATCTTTCTGGCGCTTCCCGGCGTTATCCGATAGTAGCGTTGACTTTCAGCCTGGCTCTCCTCAGTCTGGGTGGCATTCCGCTGCTGGCAGGATTTACTTCTAAATGGCAGATTATCCTTGGAGGTTTTGAGACTGGGAACCTGTTGATCACATTACTGGTGTTATTTGCTGCTCTGAACAGCGTATTCTCACTTGTATATTATGTCCCACTGGTAAACACGGTTTACCGCCGCCAACAATCTGACCTGGTTTTGTCGGGAAAATCTGCGCCAATAATTATGACTATTCCACTTGTTGTAATGGCACTTGGAGTGATCATTATCGGTATCCTGCCGAGTACTATGAATTGGTTGACATATCCAGCCGGAAACGAAGTGCTCGCTATCTTTGGTTGGTAGGAATATTAATGAGGTTATGATGGAAAATGTTATTTTGAACCCCCCTCTTGCTTTCTTAATCTATATAGTTCTGGTGACAATTTTATATGCATTTGGACGGATATTGGCGGGCTCTTCCAACCCTACGCCAATTAAGACAAGCATATATTCAAGTGGAGAGCAACCACCCAGCCGCCTGGCTGCTCCCGGTTATCGTCCGTTCTTCGTCGTTGCCCTTTTCTTCGCTATTCTGCATCTGGGTGTTTTGGTCCTTGGCAGCAACAATATAACAATGACTGCTGAAATCTATCTGCTGGGATTGATGCTGGTACTGGCGGCGTTGATATTGGGATAACGAATATGATTGGAGATTCGAATGGAATTTAGCAGTAGCAATTGGAAAAACTCGCTCGATCACATAAAAACATGGGGACGTATAAATTCACCATGGTTCCTGCATTTCAACAGCGGCTCATGTAACGGTTGTGACATTGAGATACTTGCGACCCTAACCCCCCGTTACGACCTGGAGCGCTTCGGGGTGAAATTGATGGGCAGCCCACGCCATGCAGATATCCTTGTCTGCACAGGAGCAATAACACGCCAGGCTCGAGATCGTCTGCTCCGTATTTATGAGCAGATGCCCGAACCCAAGTTTGTGGTCGCTGTCGGCGCCTGTGCCCTTACTGGAGGTGTTTTCAGAGGCTGCTACAACGTTATGGACGGTATTGACAACCTGCTCCCGGTAGATGCTTATATTCCAGGTTGCCCGCCACGCCCGGAGGCAATCATTGACGGCGTGGTGAAACTGTTGTCCAGTTTGAATTCGGCAACAAAATCCCCCGCAGCCACACTCATAAATCAAGAAACCGGACCCTTATTGGAGCCTTAAGTACTTATGGACACAGAGACAATTTTAACAACCGCCCGACTTCTAATAGAAGATTTATCAGATAAAGTGGAGAGCCCCGAATCTGATCGGCTCGATTTTTATCTTACAGATCCAAAAAACGTTATCGTTGCTGCGGCCGGCTTACGAGTCAAGCATCTCGGGTACCTGGCTGCTATCACCGGAATGGATCCTGGAACTGATCAAGAGATACTGGAGGTGCTATATCACTTCTGTACAGACTATGCAACCATCACACTGCGGGTCAATGTTCCAAAGACTTTTCCAAATATAAACACGCTCACTGAAATCATACCTGGTGCTGAACCATTTGAGCGCGAACTCAGTGAAATGTTCGGCATCAAGGTCAATGGCCTGCGCAATCCAGAACACCTATATCTGCCTGACGATTGGCCGGAAGGTGTGTACCCATTACGCAAAGATTTTCAACCGCAAATACTGGATGAACATAGTTAGAAAAAGGTTTATAAATGCAAGAGAGCAAAATAGATAAAAAATTTACAGTACCCATCGGTCCACAGCACCCAGCGCTGAAAGAACCAGCCTTTTTCTCACTTAATGTGGAAGGGGAGATCGTAACCAATGCTTACGTTCGGCTGGGATATGCACACAGGGGCGTTGAGAGGGCTGCCGAGGAGCGTAATTGGGTGCAGACCCAGTACCTTCTTGAGCGCATCTGCGGTATATGTTCGCATATTCACTCCACGGCTTATTGTCTCGGAGTTGAAAAATTAGCTGGTATAGAGGCACCGCCAAGAGCACAAGCCATCCGTATACTGGTGGCGGAATTAGAAAGGATCCACAGCCATCTGCTTTGGCTCGGTGTAGCTTCTCACGAAGCAGGTTTTGACACCCTTTTTATGTACAGCTGGCGCGACAGGGAAACAGTTATGGACATCCTGGAAGGTTTAACCGGCAACAGGGTGAATTATTCTGCTAATCTGCTTGGTGGCGTCAAATATGATATTGACAATGCTCAAGCAGATAACATAAGCAAAGGTCTTGAATTTCTCCAGGAGCGATTAATTTACTACTTGGAGATTGTCACAAGCGACGCCTTATTTCTCAAGCGCACACGCGATATTGGTGGGATGACCCGCAACCAGGCTGAAGTCCTAGGCGCGGTTGGGCCGACAGCACGCGCCTCGAATGTTGTACGCGATATCCGAGTCGAAGCGCCATATTCTGCCTACAACCAATTTCCTGTTTCCATCGTCCTCGAATCGAAAGGTGATTTGGAAGCACGTTTTGTGGTGCGAGTTAAGGAAATGCTGGAAAGCTGTCACCTTATCAACCGGATATTAGATAATCTGCCGGGAGGAGAATTAGCTGCCCGAATGAAAAGGAGAATAAGCCCTGGAGAAGCAGTAGTGCGGGTAGAAGCCCCGCGTGGTGAGCTTTTCTATTTCATCAAATCAAACGGTACAGATAAGCCTGAGCGAATAAAAGTGCGAACACCGACTATCTGTAATATGACCTCGGTCTTAAAACTCGCCATTGGCAGCCAGCTGGCCGATATTCCAATGATTCTTGCAGGCATTGACCCCTGTTTCTCATGTAATGACCGATCAGTGCGAATTAATAATCGATCAAGTAAAACATCTCTGTGGACATGGGAGGAGTTAAGGAAATACGGGATAAGGTATTACTATGGAGATCATCATTAATATTTTCAATTTGTTGATTTTTCCTGGCGGCTTATTTCTTTTGACCGCAGGAATGTTCTTTGAGTGGGCTGACCGAAAGCTGCTTTCTCAATACCAGAACCGCATCGGCCCACGCTGGTTCCAACCGCTTGCGGATGCCGTAAAACTGCTGGCAAATGAAGAGGTCATCCCGGACGGCAGCAATCCTACTCTATATATTGTGCTGCCTATAGTTGCTCTTGCAGGTTGTCTCACCGCTGCTTTGTATGTTCCCATTGCAGGTTTCCCACCAGTTTACAATTTTCCTGGCGATTTGATCGTTACGATATACCTTCTCAGTCTGCTTACCCTATGTATCGGGCTCGCTGGAGCGAACACAATAAACCGCTTCTCTCTAATAGGTGCTACTCGTACTCTTACACAGCTTTTTTCATACGAAGCGCCCTTTTTGCTGGCTTTGCTTGGACCTGCGCTTGCAGCTGGGAGTTGGCAAATCAGTGAAATAATTGCCTATACCGGTCAAAGATGGTTGCTGATCACCCAACCTCTTGGTTTTTTTGTCGCGCTGGTCGGGTTAATGGGTAAATTAGAGCTGCCGCCTTTTGATGCACCAGAAGCGGAAACGGAGATCGTTGCGGGGGCATTGACAGAGTATAGTGGTAGGGGGTTGGCACTTTTCCGGTTGGGAAAAGGCGTGGAAATGGTGGTCGGCTTAACTCTTATCGCAGCGTTTTATCTGGGAGGAGTTTCAAACCCGCTAAGTTTTTTGCTCAAAACGCTGTCGCTGCTGCTGGTGATAGCTGGCCTCCAGGCGTTGTTAGCCCGATTACGGATTGATCAGACAGTTGGTTTGTGGTGGCGCTACGGCATTCTATTGGTATTGGTGCAGTGGCTATTCATGATCGGTGGAAGGATGGTCTTATGAAAATCGGAGCAATGTTCGGCGATGTGGTCGGCTCACTGTTTAAGAAACCAGTCACGGAGAGATACCCAAAGGTCCGCCAGGACCCTCCTGAAAGATTTCGGGGTTGCTTAGATTGGTCCCCTGATAAATGTACAGGATGTGGGATCTGCGCTATGGATTGCCCGGCAAATGCAATTGAGATGATCGTGATTGACAAGAAAGAAAAGCGATTTGTGCTCCAATACCATGTAGATCGCTGCACCTTTTGCGCTCAATGCATACACAGTTGTAACCACGGTTGCTTAACGATGAGAGCTGACCTTTGGGAAATGGCGGCGCTGGATAAACAATCTTACACCAAATGGTTTGGAAAAGCAGGTGATCTTGAATATGTGCTGGCAGAAGCAGCTTGACAAATCCATGCAACAGCTGGCTTCAGATAATAAAGCCCCCCGGATAGCAATCCTGGGAATCGGAAGTGACTTACACTGCGCTGATGCAGCTGGGGTAATGATTGCCCGTGTTTTAAGACAGAACTCCATTTATGGTGAGCGTCTGCTGGTAATAAACGCCGGTATTGCACCGGAAAACAAATTGGGCGAGCTGCGCGATTTTGGTCCCGATCTTGTTTTAATTATCGATGCTGCTTACATGAATCTGGAACCCGGTAGTGTGCGCTTCATTAATCCCCAGATGATTGATGGACTCGGCTTCTCAACCCACACACTCCCGCTTCGTCTACTCTATAGTTATATTACTCACGAAATTTGCATGCGGGTCATCATCCTGGGGATTCAGCCAGACGACGTTTCCTTCCAGTCAGCGCTGTCACCATTAGTGAAAGAATCACTGCAAGCGATTCTTCGTGCTCTGATTATGCTCCTTCAACCTGCACTTCAACCCGCTTTTGATTATTGTGATCAGGTAGGTTTTCCAGAACAAAATTTTTTCTCAGAAGCAAATATAACTTGTCACCCACCAGAGAATAGGAGTGGTAGATAATGACCCTCAAAATTATTCCAAAGAACGCCCTGGATACATGGATTGAAAATTTATTGGTTGATTACCGACTGATTGCACCGCAGCATGTGCGGGATCAATATGTATTTGGTGAGGTTTCTTCGCCAGACCAGGTTGCGTTGGAATATGGAACTACTATTTTGCCCCCGAAAAAAACACTTCTGCCAACTCGGGAAGAGTTAATCCAGTTCAATACAACCCAAAATCGGGCAGAACCAGTTTTTGATGATATTCCAACTGTCATCCTGGGAGTGCATACTTGTGATTTACATGCGATTCACCTCTTGGATGCGGTCTTTGAAAAAGATCTGGTAGATCAACATTATATTTCCAGGCGCGAGAACACAACCTTTGTGGGTATTGAATGTCTTCAACCCTGTAGTGCTCATGCTTTTTGCAAGGATATGGGGACTCTAAGTAACCCTGAAGAATTTGACATACACCTCATCAATTTAGGAAAAACTTACGCCCTTTACATCGGTTCCGAAAAAGGAGAAAAACTTCTGGAGGGTTTAAGTGGTTTATTGGATCCAACTCTTGAAGATCATAACCTGATCAACCATGTAATGAGTAAAAAATGGTCAAGTTTTCCTTACCAACTAGAAGCTGACATCACCGAATTACCAAGCTTGATGACTTTTTTCTATCGTTCTTCTTTGTGGGATGAACTTGGTGAACGGTGCCTAGGTTGCGGTTCGTGCAATATAGTTTGCCCCACTTGCTATTGTTTCGATATTCAAGAACGATTGGATTTATCGCTCAGCTTTGGAGAGCGAATCCGGTTCTGGGATTCGTGCCAGCTTGATGAATTTGCGACCGTCGCTGGGGGGCATAATTTTCGCCCAAAACAATCCGATCGACTGAGGCACCGCTTCTTGCGAAAATATAAATACCAAAGTATTGAGCCTGGTCTGGTTGGATGTGTGGGGTGTGGTCGCTGTGCAGAAACCTGTCTGGTCAAAATAACGCCCATAGCTGTATTAAATCAGCTTTTTCGCCGCCATTCTGCTGCTCGCAAAATACGCCAAGAGGTTACCATCACATGAGTATACAACTTTTAGATACCTTGTCAGCTGAGTCAGTCTATATGCCAACCCGGGCGCAGATTCTGGAGATACTCGACCTAACCGAGAAAGAAAGGCTATTCACCATCGCTCTCCCGGATGGGTTCACACTCAACCATAAGCCCGGTCAATTCATGCAGGTTTCATTATTTGGAATTGGCGAAGCGCCGATCAGTATTTCCTCTTCACCCAGCCGCAGCAATGGTATTTTTGAGATATGCGTTCGACGTGTAGGTGATTTAACCAACGCCCTGCATCAATTAGAGCCAGGTGACACAATCGGCGTTCGCGGTCCATTCGGGCACGGTTTCCCGATAAGGCGATTCTATGGCAAAGACATCCTATTTGCTCCAGGCGGGTTAGGTCTGGCGCCTTTACGCTCGCTGATCAATCAGGTGCTTGATGAACGCAACAAGTTTGGGAAAGTCACCATACTGTATGGGGCAAAAAATCCCGGTGAACTTCTATTTACTGACGAGTTACAGATATGGGAAGATCGCAAGGATGTTGATCTGCATGTAACTGTTGATAACCCGGACGAACAATGGACTGGAAATTCAGGAGTGATTACCACACTATTTCCTAAAATCCAAGTTTATGCACCAAACACCATAGCTATCACCTGTGGTCCGCCGGTAATGTATCGCTTTGTTTTGATGGAACTGATCGGGTTAGGGATACGCGATGGCAACATCTGGTTGAGCCTCGAACGCCGCATGAAATGTGGCATGGGTAAATGCGGTCATTGCCAGATTAACAATTTCTACGCATGCAAAGATGGACCATGCTTTTCATACGCCCAGATTAAACACAAGGATGAAGCATTATGAGGCAAGTCAATAAACCAAAAATTGCTTTCTTCGATTTTGCTGGTTGTGAAGGCTGCCAGTTGACGGTTATCGATTCTTTGCAACGTCACCCAAACTTGCTGGACGCGGTGGAAATTGTCCAATTTCGAGAGGCTATGAGCGAGAAGAGCGATGAATATCAAATAGCCTTTGTAGAAGGTTCTTGCACACGTACGAAGGATGAACTTCGATTGAAATCAATTCGGAAGAAGGCAAAATACGTAATAGCGCTGGGAGCCTGTGCACATCTTGGAGGGGTTAATGCCCTCAGAAATTGGCAATCCCAGGAAGAAGTAGAGCGATATGTTTATGGAGCAGTGTCCATAAACCATGACCCATATCCAGGTGCACCCATTGAATCTGTCATTCCCATAGATGGATTCATCCCCGGCTGCCCAATTGATCGAGAAGAGTTCATCAGCTGTGTAACCGCACTTTTACAGGGCCGCAGGCTGCCCATACCAGATTATCCCGTTTGCGTGGAATGCAAATTGCGAGAAAACGTTTGCGTTTTCAATTATGGAAAATCCTGTCTAGGACCCATAACAAGAGCTGGATGTGGAGCAATTTGCCCATCGTTCGGTGTTGGATGTGATGGCTGCCGCGGAAAAACGAGTTCAGCAAATATAGAAGGGATGAAGATCGCGCTGGCTGAACACGGGTTCGATAAGCATGAATACTTATCTAAGATTAAACTCTTTCAATCCTACCAAATCAGCCCGAATAAGAGAGACACTTATGGATATCAGAAACCGGAATAATATTCATATTGACCTGCACCACCTTACAAGGGTAGAAGGCCATGGCAATATTGTTATCAATATGAACAACGGTAACTTAGAAAAGTGTGACCTGGAGATCGTTGAAGCCCCGAGATTCTTTGAAGCAATGCTGCGAGGGTTAGAGTATGGACAAGCTTCACACCTTGCTTCTCGTATCTGTGGAATATGCGCTGTTACTCATGCAACTGCATCACTCTGTGCAGTCGAAAATGCCCTTGGTGTGCATATAAGTCCGCAGACCAAACTTCTGCGTTTGCTAAACCTTTATGGAGAGCTGTTGGACAGCCACATACTGCATGTGTATATGCTGGTAGCTCCTGATTATTACGGGATTGGAAGTGTGATCCCGCTTGCTAAAAGTGCCCCTGAAGTACTCCTGAGATCGTTGCGGATCAAAAGTCTGGCAGGAGAAATATGCGCTGTTGTCTGTGGTCGCCACACACACCCAATTAAGATGGTGGTTGGCGGCTTTGCCCAATCACCAACCACAGAACAATTAATTAACCTGAAAGAGAAACTGCTAGATATCCGGAATGACATCGACGAAACAGTGGAGCTTTTCCAGAGTTTCACCCTGCCTGTATTTGAACGCGATACAGAATATATTGCACTGCGAGATAACCACAGCTATTGCCTGATAGGTGGCAATATCACCAGCACAGATTGTGAATCATGGTCTTTAGCGAAATACAGAGAAATTATTCGCGAATTCAAGGTTGCGCATTCAACTGCTAAACACGCACAATATAAGCAAAACCCGTATATGGTTGGAGCTCTGGCACGGTTTAATATCAACCATGACAGATTACACATAAGAGCCAAATCAGCAGCGAACGCTTTAGGGTTATATCCCAAGTGCACAAACCCATATATGAATACCATAGCCCAGGTCGTTGAGGTTGTCCAATTTGTTGAGGAAGCCATCCTTACGATTGAACATTTACTAGAGAAAGGTTTAAATCCTGAAGTCCCTGCTATGCCAAGCCGGAGTTCAGGGGAAGGAGTTGGCGCTTGCGAAGCACCACGGGGAAGCTTATTCCATAATTATGTAATAAAAAATGGGTTCCTCACCGATGCCAACTGTGTAATTCCAACCGCGCAGAATTTAGCAAATATTGAAGAAGATATGCGTACATATGTGCCTTCTATTATGGACTTACCTCAAGCAGAAATAACCCATCGGATCGAAATGCTTGTACGCGCATACGACCCTTGTATTTCCTGTGCTGCTCACTCAATGGAGGTCCGCTTTGTCTGATTTGCAGGCAGGTATTACCTTATCCAAAACATCGAGAAATCCGACCGGACTTGGGATTAATCGAAATCAACCCTTTCCAGGGGAAGGCAAACTCATCGCAGCATTTGGAAACTCAATGCGTGCTGATGATGCTGCAGCAGGGATTGTTTTAGAGAGATTGGCTGGGAGCGGAGAACTGCCCGACAATATTCAACTTCGATGGCATGCTTCTCCCATCAATTTATTGAGTGCTTTTATCTCAAAAAAATATAAAAAGGTGATTATTGTAGATGCAATCTTTTTTAATCACAAACCGGGTGATTGGATCCGGCTAAATTTAAACACAAAAACTGCTCCAATAGTCTACCAAAACACATATCTTTCAATACATAGTATGGATCTTATAGAAGTGCTGGAACTATGTTTAACGCTGAATATTGAATTACCGGATATTGTACTTTACGGTGTGCAACCAAAGGAGGTGAATTTTTCCAGAAAGTTAAGCGACGCCGTTCAGAATTCAATACCAGATATTTGTATTGCTATATTGGAGGATATAAAGAAATAAGAGATAACCCCGCAAAGAATAATGACTTCCTGAACAATAAATTCTTACCATAAACTAAAAAGGAGAAAATAAAATGTCGAAAATTTTAATTGTTGATGATGATCCCGATATTGTTTTGGCTGTTCGCATGAGTCTGGAAGCCAAAGGCCATGAAATAATTGAAGCCGCAAGTGGGGCTGAAGGAATCGAGAAAATTAAATCCGAAGAACCGGATTTAATTATTCTGGACGTTATGATGGAAACCAAAACCGAAGGTTTTCAATTGGCTCTCAAACTGCACAGTCAGGATCCCACCTCAGAATATATCCGATATAAAGACATCCCGATTCTTATGCTGACTGCGATCCACAGTACAACACCCCTAAAATTTGAGCCTGATATTGATTACCTTCCCGTCGAAATCTTTGTCGATAAACCCATCGATCCAGATGATCTCGTCGGTAAGGTCGAATGGCTTTTGAGCCAGGAAAAAGTATCCAATTAAGAATAAGCCTGGCTCACAGATACAGAAAGCTTGTAACAACCGCAAGCGAAAAGGCTTAATATATCTCCATAAATAATGGGGGTGTATTAAGTCCTGTTTATCCTTCAAGCATACTCGGGCATCTGGAGCGTCCTAATGATACGCGATTGGGTTGCTAATTTGTTTGGGGGTCAACTCCGAGTAGTGCTGATTGTCTCCTTTTCTCTTGTTGCTGCATTTACCGTCGGATTGGGCGCGGTTACTATCTCGAGGGTAATCCAAAATTACCTGAAATCGGCTGAGGCAGCGAGGGTCGACCGTGATATGGAACTGGCAAATGCATTCTATAAGTTGAAATTGGATGAAACCGCAGCAATCAGCCACAGGCTTGTCCTGGATAAACTGGTCACAGATAATTTGCAGCCCTCTTCCCAGGGCCGGGCTGAAGCTCTCAAAATAATTGACCAGCAAATCACAAACAAAATAACCGTGCTTGCTCTTGGGGGAACACATTTCATCATAGTTTTCGATGCTGATGGGAATATTATGGTGAGCAGGGTTCTGACTCCCGGTGGATATCTATTACAGGCTGTTACCAGTGGGAACTGGCTAGAATTACCAATTTTAGACAAGGTGCTCAAAACTGGCGAGGATCAATCAGCTACAGAAATAATTCCAGCCGAGTTCTTGAAGCAGATCGGGCTTGAAGAGCAAGCTCAAATTACACTGATCGATACCCCAAAAGCATCCGAGAAACCCTTTGATCCGAGAGAAGGCACCGCAGGGCTGGCGCTTACCAGCGTCTCAACCGTAAAAAACAAACAGGGTGAAGTTGAAGGCGCTGTTCTGGCTGCATATATGTTTAACAATGATTTCACACTGGTTGATAGAATCAAGGAGGTAGCTGGTGTTGATACTGTGACTATCTTCTTCGGAGACCTGCGAGTTTCCACAAATGTAATGACCGCGGATAATAAACGTGCAGTCGGCACAAGGGTTTCACAAGAGGTATACGATGTTGTGCTGGTAAAAGGTGAGGATTATGTCGGCGAAGCTTTCGTTGTGAATGACACTTATATCACTCGCTACAAACCGCTCCGCAACCACATGGGGCAAGTAGTGGGAAGCCTTTATGTTGGAGCTCTCAAATCGACATTTCAAGCCCTTGCCGATGCTTTCTCAAAACAGGTGCTAATAATTGCTGCATTAAGCATTCTGCTGGCAGGTATTATCGCTACACCAATAGCCCAAACTATAACAAAACCGGTCACAGAGCTAGTTCAAGCAAACCAACGCCTGGCTCAAGGTGATATGCGTGTTAAGGTAGATGTGCATGGGTCTGGTGAAATTGCCGTCTTAGGACACTCTTTCAACAGAATGGTTGAGGAATTGGATCAAGCCCAGAAAGAGTTGCTACAAAAAGAAAAGCTGGCTTCAATGGGTCAGCTTGCGGCTGGTGTTGCACACGAGATAAACAACCCTCTCGGGACAATCCTTCTTTTCGCAGATATGTTGTATAAAGAAATGCCCGATGATGATCCCCGCCGCAGTGATCTAAAAATGATTATCGAGGAAACAACCCGTTGTAAATCGATTGTTTCAGACCTGCTAAACTTCTCTCGACAGAAGAATATAACCGCTCAGGATATAAATATACAAGATCTGATTGACCAGGTGATAGAAGGACTGCAGGCTCAATCAACTCTACAAGATGTTAGATTTGTGCGTGAATTCGACTCTAATATGCCTACTATCAGGGCGGATCCAAATCAACTGAAGCAGGTGTTTATAAACCTTTTTAAAAATGGAGCAGAAGCGATGGAAGCGGAAGGCATCATAACAGTTTCCACGAAGATGCTGGACCATAATTGGATTGAGATCAATATCTCAGATACAGGTGCAGGTATTCCTGAAGAGCACTTGGATAAAATCTTTTCACCCTTCTTCACAACAAAATCCAATGATAAAGGGACTGGATTAGGATTATCAATCGTCTACGGCATTATTAAGATGCACCGGGGCCAGATCAAAGTCGTAAGCCAGTTAGGAAAAGGCACTACATTTACAATAACGCTGCCTGTTAATCTTCCCGAAGGATTATTATCAACGGCTGATTCCGCGGCTGATACAATAACATGAGGGTTAAAGGTTTTTCACAGAAATGAAAGAAAGTATTCTCATTGTTGACGATGAAACAGGGATTCGAGAGGGCTGCCGGCGTGTTTTAGTACCAGAAGGGTTTGTTGTCCAGACTGCAGCATCTATAAAAGAAGCTCAGCATCTGCTGCAAGAAGGCAACTTTGATATGGTACTGCTGGATATTATGATGCCTGATGGGCGCGGAATCGATTTAATCGAGCCAATTCACAAGAAAGACCCGGATGCCGTTTGCATCATTATCACCGGTTATGCTACCGTTGAAATGGCAGTAGATGCTATCAAACGAGGGGCTTATAATTTTATTTCCAAACCCTTTACGTCCGATATGCTTATTATGACCGTTAATCAGGGTTTGGAAAAACGACGGCTTTCCCTGGAAACCAAACGATTGAATGAAATTGAGCAGAAAGCCCAAGAATTGGCGCAGGCCAAAGAAGATTTAGAACGGCTGGATCAATTTAAAAGCAATTTTATTCTAACAATTACCCATGAACTGCGTTCCCCCGTGAGTGGGGCCCAAAGTCTTGTCCGTACTCTTATAAAAGGACTGGCCGGGGATGTCTCTGATATACAAAAAGATGTTCTCATCCGGATTGAAAATCGCCTCGACAATTTAGCAGATTTAGTTGATGATTTGCTATCCCTGGCAGAAACGAAATCTACCAATTTGGAACTATCACTTCAACCTGTGGAGATCGATCTTATTCTTTCAAATATCATTGACAACTTCTCTGTTGAGGCAACTCAAAAAGGAGTGCAATTAAAATTAAAGACCACCGAAGGTGCTAGTACTGTTTTTGCGAATGAAAGTGGTCTTCAGAAAATTTTTAATAACTTAATCCAAAATGCTATAAAGTACACCCCATCAGGAGGTGAAGTGAAAGTCGCAGTGAAAAATAACGACCAGGGGGTTTTTGTCACTGTTTCAGATACGGGATTAGGAATTCCAACCAAAGACATCCCCCATATTGGTGAGGAATTTTACCGAGCTGGTAATGTCAAAAAAGCCGGGTTTCAAGGCACAGGGCTTGGATTGAGCATTGTTTATCAATATATGAGGCAATTCAATGCAAGCATAGACTTAGAAAGTCAAGAGGGAAAAGGGACTACATTCACCTTATTCTTTCCAAAGAATGCCGATCGGTGTGATTCGCATACAAATTATTCAAAAATTGTATCAGGAGGGGAACGCAGTATAAAAATTTAAAGGAATTCCTGGATTGCTATTCCCTGAAATCAAATGCCACCACAGTCAATCTACCCGGGAATACTTCCACCAGGAACTCCTGCCTGCCGTAGAACGGAAACGAGATCCTGTACATTCCAGGTGGGATATCACCGACTGCAAAACTTTCCCTGAATGGCGGTTGATCAACAAGCGCTTTTTCCTCATAACTCAATAAATATATTTCGGACTGCACTGCGCCTTGCGGACCGTCAGGCAGGTATTCAAGAACAATACTGGAGACAGGGACGTTGTTTCCATAAAAATCGATCACTCTACCGGCGATAGCACCGTTAGGCAGACCATCTTCCCCCTTATGCGGAACCAACCACAGCTCTGGGTTCCGGGAGTTCTGGTATTTATTCTCCCCCAATCTCACCTCAAAATGTAAATGGCTGCCTTCAGAAACGCCCGTAACGCCAATTTTTCCAACTTCCTGACCCTTTTTTACCTGCTGTCCAGGCTGTACAAGAATCTCAGATAGATGTGCATAAAGGGTAAAAATCCTGTCGATTCCTTCCAGACCCAAACTCCGGGTTTCAGTCGGTACCAGATGTTCGATGACAACAAGGTTGCCGTAAAAATTTGAATAAGGCCCGTAAAATTCCAGCGGCCAGGCTCCCGGGGGTGACACAGTGTCAATATCAGTTCCTGCCACAACTACAACCCCATCTGCGGCTGCCTTCACCGGTGTACCATACCCGTTTAAGAATTCAACCCCATGATGCTGTTCCCTCTTTCCCCCCTGAGTTGAACCAAACCGGTAGGTCACATCCACACGGTCGTTTAAATTCTCATCAATTGGTCGATCCAGAAAGAAAACATTCTGATAAACGCAAAGATCGGGTGGGCAAGGCGTTGGCTCAACAACCAAGCTGGAGGTGGGTGTATTTAATACCGGCTGGGATTCTAGCACAATCGAAACTGGATCTATTGTTGGCGGCAGCGGGGTGTTGGAAACAAGGATTTGAGTCGGGGTTGCGCTGGTAAACGCTGTTTGAGTGAAAACAGATGTTGCTGTCACAAGCCGATCAGGCCCGGGTCCTGCCGAACAAGCGGGTGCTAGGAATCCAAATAGAACAGCCAGGATAAACAGAACCCTGAAGTTAATTCTCATGTGGAAGGAAAGCCCCCCCGTTCTTTCAGGAGAATCTGGATTTGTTTCTCTATCTTGATGATCTGGTTTTCTAAATCGAAAAATTCATGAACCAGCGAGCGGGCTATCTCCCGGTCATTCAGGTCTTTGGCATTGATGCGGATGTTGTATCCTGCGCTGGTAAATGCTGCCTTTGCCAATGCTGCGCCGCTCGCTCCATCGCTAATGGCATTTACGTTCCCCTTCGAAACCGCCTTTTTCGCCAGATTCATTACTGCAAGCGCACGTCGAGCGACTTCCAGGGGCACCTGCGCCGCCTCGAGAGTAGCTGCCTGGATTTGATTATCCCTGAGGGTGCGTTGCTCCGGCGTATCTTTCACCATCCTAAATGCATCCATAACCTTTTTATATGAATTCGCATCGCGTTCGACATCCGCGGTCAACTGCGTGCGAAGTTCCTCTGCTTGATTGAGGATTGTTCGCATCTCAGACTGCACTTCCATATACTTTTTCCTGTTAATGGTCAATCTGGCTACCATTGCAACCAGCGCAGCTCCCGCAGCAGCGCTGTATGCTGCCGCAGAACCTCCACCCGGTGTTGGTTCCGCGCTTGCCAGCGCGTCTAAAAAACCATCTCCTTTTATTTCCGGCGTCATTGCGCTCATTTCCGAAGTCAGGCGATTTTCAAGTATCTGTTCAGGGGTAAACCCATCCAACTGCAGGTACCAGCGAGCGGCATCGGTCAAAGCATCCTGGGGGATTAACCCAACCAGTTCGGATGATTGGATGCCCGCGCCGTATCTAGCCGCCTCCCTCCGTACCAACTCAACCACATTGGCTAGCGAGGTGCCATGGAAATCGGTCAGGTTCATCGAAACCTGCGCCTTGCCATCCACCAGCATACCCAGCGCTTTTACATAGCGCAGCCCGCCCGAAGAATGACGCACTGCCCGGGCGACTTTTTTCGCAACCGAGACATCATCAACCGTAAGGTAAATGTTATAAGCGATTAAAAACGCTCGTGCCCCGATCACCGTTGCCCCCGCGGGGCCCAATTCGGAAGGCCCGAAATCAGGAGCTCTATCCGGGTCAACCAGAATTTCTTTTTTCAAGACTTCATACTCACCCTTCCGGATATTTTCAAGGTTCTTTCGATCCGGCCTCACTGCAGCTGCCTCATATAGATAAACAGGAATACTGAGTTCATCAGCCACCCTTTCACCTAATCGGCGTGCAATCTCCACACAATCTTCCATGCTGACCCCAGATACAGGCACAAAAGGCACTACATCGGTCGCTCCTATTCGGGGATGCTCTCCCTCATGGTTATTCAGATCGATCAACTCAGCTGCTTTTTTAATCGCCAGAAACGCGGACCGCTCAACCCCATCTGGCGGTCCAACAAAGGTAAGGACTGTACGGTTGTGGTCTTCATCCAGGTGCTGGTCAAGCAAAGCAATATCCTTTACGGATAAAATCGATTTTTTTATCTCCTCAATAACCTCCGGTCGCCGGGCTTCGGAGAAATTGGGTACACATTCGATAATCTGATTATGCATACATACCTCATGAAAATCGGATTTAACTTCTGCGCAAATCTTACCTAAAAAGGAAGCGCAGCGCCAATTATACTCCCCAATAATAATTCGCCTGCCAGTTCAAAAAATGGCTTTTGTTATATTGTCTCAGACTCAAATTCATTTATAATCTATAGAATTTCAAATAGAACCAGGAGGAAATTGTATGCCGGAAACAGAAAAAGCGCCATTAAATAGTTCTGATCATGATATTAATGTTGAAGCGCAGTCAATCGACAAGCAGACTAAATCCAATAAAGGCTCATTTATCGATCTGCCTTCCAGATTAGACCGCTTCGAACCACTCGCAGAATTTATTGCCACATTCGTATTGGCATTTGCGACTATAGCTGCAGCCTGGAGCGGCTACGAGGCTGCCCGCTGGGGAGGCGTTCAGTCTACTGCTTACAGCCAGGCAGGCGCCCTTAGAACAGAATCCACCCGAGCTTCCAGTACCGCAGGGCAATTACTCCAAATAGATATCGGATTATTTACAAACTGGATCAACGCCTATGCCAGCGACCAGCAGGATCTTTTAGATTTCTATCAGAAACGTTTCCGACCCGATTTCCTGCCTGCGTTTGAAGCCTGGCTGGAAACAGACCCGGCTAATAACCCGGATGCTCCTAAATCTCCGTTCTCAATGCCTGAATACAGCCTGCCTGAAATGGAAGAATCGCAGCAGCTCCTTGAACAAGCTGAACAAAAATTTAATGAAGGTCAGGAAGCCAACCAGACTAGCGATGATTACGTTTTCATGACTATCATCTTTGCTTCGGTATTGTTCCTGGGGGGGATTCAATCCCGCTTCAAAGCAATACCACCCCGGTTGTTAATTATCCTCCTAAGTTTATTGATCCTTGTATACGGACTTTATAATCTAATTACATTTCCAATCACTTAATAAATTTTACGTAAGCTTATACTAAATATAATTACTTTCATAAATCCTTCAGGTCAAGCAAGTTGAAAAGCGTTTGACGCAGAGCTTCAATCTGATTAAATTTAATTAATCTCCAAAGGAATACTTACCATGAACAGCGAACAAACCAAATCAAGTAAATCTTTCACCGTGATCTTTCTGATCATCCTGATTGTGATCTCTGCGGTAGCCGGTACCCTGATCCTGTACTGGTTCGGTTACAAACCCATCCAGGAAAACACCGCCCGCCTGGACGAACTGGAACTGCGCATGGAGCAGAACCAACAGCTTGTTTGGGAAAAACTAGATGGGGTAGATTCCAGCCTCAGTGAAATTGAAACCGGCCTAGAGTCGGTTGAAGTATCACTGGAAAAATTAGAAACCGAGCTGGCTGGCTTAAAAACTTCCAAGGAAACCATTGAATCAGCACAAAACCAGCTTCTGGGTGATGTGGAATCACTCCAGACGGATGTCGAGCAGTTGAATGAATTAACAGACGAACTGCAGACTATAAAGGATTTAAGGGATTCTTTACAAGAGAATGTAGGCGCATTAGAAATTGAATTTGGCACTGTTTCAGAATTGTTGGAACAGTTCAACCTGAGAACGGATTCCATCGACGAAGAGATCGCTGGATTTGGCGATCGCTGGCAGGCACTCGAAAATGAAATCCAGATTTTAAAGGTAATGGATTTAATCGAAAGCGGTCGGGAACTGCTTTCAGAAGGTAATATCAGCCAGGCGCAGCAAAAAATCCAGGAGGCGCGCCAACTCATTGAAGATTTGCGAAGCCAGGTCGATAATTACCAAGTTGAGGCGCTTTCCGAAATCGCTGATCGTCTGCAGGAAGTGCTGGATGCGATCCGCAGCGCGCCAAACACAGCTCTAAACCTATTGGAGAATGCCTGGCAGCTGCTGCTATCAGGGATATCTCAATAAGGGAATACTAGTACACGCCCTCCAGTATCCAGCTAGAAATACCGGAATTTCCTACCCCTTACTCTACCGGATATCCGGATGCCATCCACTCCCTGAGGCCACCTGCCATGCTGGTGGTCTCTTTATATCCATTTGCTTTCAATATATCCCTGCCTACCTGGCTGCGGTTTCCGGACCGACAAACGACAACAATCGATTCTCCTTTAGGTAATTCTCCCAGGCGGTTTTCTAACTCATCAAGCGGTATCAGGGTGGAATCGGGCGCGTGGAATTCGTCCCATTCCTCCGGAGTGCGCACATCCAGAAAGTAAACCCCCTCCCTGTACAACTCATAAGCCTCATCCACACTGATTTCATCAGCTAAACCGATCTGTACTTCCGCCCGCGCTACAGGCGTGGTACTGCAGGATGCAATGCTTATACTGAAAAACGCTAACATAACCATAGTTAGGCTGATCCACAACCATGGATTGTAACTTTGCAAAGAGATTACCTGAACTGTCGGATTTGAATTTTTGTTCCGCTTCATATTTGCCTCGATCGAAAGTTTTTTAATATATCTTCTTAGTTTAGATGCGGATCTATGGTTTTGGTTACCGGACGGTGGGATAGCATTCGGCTCCAGTTTCTAGCAGCTACTGGCAAAGGAAACCTTTGGAATATCCGATTCTCGCAACACCATAACTGATGCTCAACAATAAATTGGTCCTTACTGGACGCATTCCCAGCCAGGCTGAGATCATCACCTGGCTGGCCGATTCACTTTCCTGAATTAAAAAAACAACGAAGTTATTCATATTTTTATAAGTTACTTTTTGTCCTTAAACAGCGGTAACTTGCCGGGCAAACCACAACTTATTGGCTCAAATATTGCAACCATGCGTTATATCTAATGTATTTTGTTTCCCTCTAGTATAAAAACCAGGCTTACGGATGAGCAACGACTCTAAAACTAAAAATAAAAAATTCGCCACGCTGGGATTATTGGTACTTTTAATCGCCTCGCTGGCCTGCGCCCGTACTGTCAAAACTGATGACAGCGCCTACTTCAGCGTGACTGATTTGACATCCTCCTCCAAAACAGGCTCGGTGCAGGCCGCGCAGGCGCCCTTTGATGAAGGCAATTCTACATTCAGCACACCCAGCGGACCTTTTTACACCCCCACGCCAGATGCGCCGCGTGTGCTTCCAACTCTGCGATCGGATGAAATCGAATACTTTATTGAACAAGGTGATACGCTTGGAAATATCGCTCAGGAGTTTGGGATTACCTGGGAATTCCTGGGGAAATATAACGACATTGACGATCCGGGATCGTTACAGATCGGTCAGCGAATTTTTATCCCGCCGCCCACTCCCGACGGAACTGCGCCGGATTTTAAAATCATCCCCGATACTGAACTCGTTTATGGACCTGCCTCAGCCAAATTTGATATTGAAGATTTCATTCAAAGCCAGGGGGGATATTTGGCGGGGTATAAAGAAGAGATCAACGAAGACCTCACCCTTTCCGGGGCAGAAATTGTTCAACGAATTGCTCAGGATTTTTCAGTTAACCCGCGTTTGCTGTTGGCAGTATTAGAGCATCAAAGCGGATGGGTTACCAGTGATGATATCGAAAAAAGCGCCCGCAATTATCCGGTTGGCTTGAACGATGATAAAAGAAAGGGTTTGTATTTGCAGCTTGCTTATGCAGCAAATAACCTGAACCGCGGTTTTTATCTCTGGCGTGTTAACGGAATCGGCGCTTGGCCTTTAGCGGATGGTTCAATCCTGCTCATCTCACCAAACATAAACGCCGGCACTGCGGGTATCCAGCACTTCTTTTCCACCCTGCTGGGCAGAAACGCCTGGGAAGATGCAGTTTCCGAAAACGGGTTGTTCACTACTTTCACCAACCTGTTCGGAAATCCCTTTGGTTATGCGAGTGAGCCAATTAATATGGCGGAATTAATCCAACCTCCAATGCAACTTCCATTCCAGAAAGGTGAGCAGTGGTCGTTTACTGGCGGTCCGCACAGCGCCTGGGGAGATGGTTCTGCCTGGGCTGCCCTTGATTTCGCACCGCCCGGAGAGGATGTCGGCTGTATAAAAAGCGACAACTGGGTGGTGGCTACAGCCGATGGTCTGATCACACGCGCTGGAGATGGAGCAGTGATTCAGGATTTGGATGGAGATGGCCTAGAACAAACCGGATGGGTGATCCTGTATATGCATATTGCGACCCAGGATCGGGTTGAACCCAACACGCACCTGCTGGCAGGTCAACCGATCGGACACCCATCTTGCGAGGGAGGCATATCCAGCGGCACACACGTCCATATTGCCAGGCGGTATAATGGGGAGTGGATTCCCGCCGATCAAGAAGTGCCGTTTATACTGGACCGCTGGACTTCAGTTGGAACTGGCGAAGAGTATGATGGTTACCTGGAACGGGGAAGGAATCAGGTTGAAGCATACGCTGGGCGGTCGCCAGAGAACATCGTTACGCGTTAAGACAAATTCACATGATACACAAGCAGAACGGCCTCATTGCCCTCCTGCTGCTGGCTGGTTTGTGCACTGCATGCGCCTCCGGCGGGTACTGGATTCCCCCGAGCTCACCTCAAAATCTGGCTGATTCAAAAACTAAACAAATCGAAGAATTGCCCCTTCCTGCGCTAAACACAAAAACAAGCCAGGAAGAATCCATTTCCAATAATCCAGTTTCAGGTAGTGATGAACCTCAAAATATAGGAGCAGGTTACAACCCCACCCCTGCTCCGTTTTCAAATGATGAAACAGAAAGCCTTCCTGAGGAACCGTTACCTCTTGATGATCAGAGTGGATCTTCAGAGCAATCCTATCCGCAAACGGGTGAGACAATTCCCTCCGCAGAAATCGCAGTCGTTGATTCTTCACCAATACTGTACTACGCCCAGGCTGCCGATAGCCTACCTGTAGTAGCAACTCGTTTTGGTGTAAAAGCGTCTGAGATAAACTCCAACCAGGAAATACCCCAAACAGGTTTTATCAATCCAGGACAGCTTCTAATAATCCCTCGCAAGCTGGGTGAAACCACTTCATCTGAAAAGTTGCTGCCCGACAGTGAGGTCGTTTTTTCGCCATCAGCGGTCAATTTTGACATAGATGATTTTGTCAAGCAGGCTGGTGGATACCTCAGCAAACATAAAGACTACACACGCACCACCGGTACGCTCTCCGGGGCTCGAATGGTACTGCATACCGCAAAAGAAAATTCCATCAACCCGCGCTTACTTCTGGCACTCATCGAATATCACAGCGGTTGGATATACGGAGAACCTGCAACCAGAGAGGCTGAACTTTACCCCCTTGGGATTGAGTTCGAGACCGAGAGATATCTGTACAATCAGCTAGTCTGGACATTGAATCAACTCTCAATCGGCTATTACGCCTACCGTGAAGGGCGCTTCACGGAAATTACGTTTAAAGATGGAAGCACTGCCCGGTTGGCGCCGGATTTGAATGCTGGAACAGCTGCCCTGCAGTATTACTTCGCCCAACTATACGACAGGCAGGAGTGGACAGAAGCGCTCTACTCAGAGAATGGCTTTATCAATCTTTATGAGCGCATGTTCGGTGACCCCTGGGAGCGCGCACGGGCTGTTGAACCGCTCTACCCGATATCCGCACATCAGCCGCCGTTAATCCTGCCTTTCGAGCGTAATTGGACCTGGAGTTTAACCGGTGGACCACACGGCGCCTGGGAACAGGATGGCGCCTATGCCGCTCTGGATTTTGGTCCCGGCATTCAAACACCAGGCTGTGTCGAATCCGGCGCATGGGTACTAGCTGCCTCAGATGGTCTGGTTGTTCGCACCGGACCCGGACTGGTAGTATTGGATCTGGACGGAGATGGACACGAAAGCACAGGTTGGGTTCTGATATACTTACATGTTGCCAGTGATGACCGCATCCCTCTAGGTGAGTGGGTTGCAACCGGCGACAAACTTGGACACCCTTCCTGTGAAGGCGGTCACTCAACCGGTACCCATCTTCATATCGCCCGTAAATACAACGGTGAATGGGTGCCTGCCGACGGTCCGCTGCCGTTCAATCTCGGCGGATGGATCGCTCATAATGGAGAGGAAGCGTATCAAGGGACACTAACACGCGCAGGACAGTCCGTAACCGCCTGCACATGCAGCAACGCCAAATCGTTTATCACACGCGGCGATGATGATCCTTAGATCTAATTCCACTAGAGCCAAATCTCGTAAAACAACCCTATTTTTTTCAATCGTTTTGTCGCCCATACTTATTTATTGTTTAACACTGACCGGAAACGCAGCTGCCCGGGGGCAATTGGTGTCTATTCAAATGAGCACATCAATTTATGGCGAAAGTGAATCTGCCACCCCTGAGCCTTACCATCGGTATACTGTCCAATCCGGAGACACAATCCAGGCAGTTGCATCCCGGTTTTGTGTCGAGGCAGAAAAAATAAAATCCCCTTATCTGATCGCCGTAGATGGACTGCTTGCTCCCGGCCAGCTTTTATTAATTCCAACTAGCGGGGAACCTGCCCAACCCGGACAGGTGCTGGTAAACGTCAGTGGCTTAATGCCGGACAGCGAGATTGTTTATAGCCCATCTGCGGTTGATTTCGATATTAACCAGTACCTTGCAGATACGGGAGGCTACCTGTCTACATACCGTGAATATCTTGGATCAACCGGTTGGACCAGCGCAGCAGACATTATCTCCCGAATTGCTCTGGAAAACTCGATAAATCCGCGATTACTGTTGGCTATCCTTGAACACGAGTGCGGTTGTGTACTTGGCAAACAACAGGGAAGGCTCCACGAGGGATACGTGCTCGGTGTCGAATACTACCAGCACCGCGGGTTGTACAGGCAGCTAGGCTGGGCAATAAATGAAATTTCGAAGGGATACTACGGCTGGCGCACCGGGGCTGTGACCGAGATTCCCTTGCCAGATGGTATAATTGTACATCCCTCACCCGATTCGAACCCCGGCAGTGTGGCATTATTATATTATTTTGCCAGCCTGGCAGCCCAGAAAGCCCTCCAGAAAATTCCTGTAATGCAGCGCCCCATGATGGATTCAATTCAAGTAGAAACTACCTGGCAGAACGCAATCAGCCCAGATAACGGCTTCGCTGATCTTTACAAACGCATGTTCGGCGATCCCCGGGAGCGGGCAATGAACGTCGAACCTCTATTTCCAGAGGGTATCCAACAGCTCAGGCTCGATCTTCCATTTGAGCCAGGGTACGTGTGGAGTTATACAAGCGGTCCGCACAAAGCCTGGCAAACCGAAGGCGCAAATGCAGCTCTGGACTTCGCACCCTCATCCAAACACAGCGGCTGCGTCCCTTCCAAAGCATGGGTAACCGCAGCGGCTGATGGTCCGGTTGTGCGCACCGGAGATGGATACGTTATTCAGGATCTGGATGGAATAGATTCTCTCGGGGATAAAATACCAAGCGACAACCTGGAACAGACAGGTTGGGCTCTGCTTTATATGCATATTCAAACCGAGGAAAAAGTCCCCGAGGAAACTTACCTAAAAGCCGGTGATCCTATCGGCCATCCATCTTGTGAAGGCGGTCCGGCGACTGGCACTCACCTGCATATCGCCCGCAAATTCAATGGGGAATGGGTTGCAGCTGATGGACCGCTGCCTTTTGTAATGAGCGGATGGAGAGCCCACGCCGGTGATGAACCGTATCAAGGCACTCTCACAAAAGACGATCAAACTGTCATTGCCCACCCGTGGGGTTCCTATGACACCCTCATCTGGCACCATGACGATTTTATTCAACCAGTATATGCGACCAAACCAGCAAAATTTGAGAGCGCAAATGACAAATTCAACCGCTAAATTTAGCGGGCACATTTCATTTGTTCCCTGGTTGATTCTTACACTGCTGACCGCAATATCGGTTTCGGCTTGCCAGGCACAGGGAGCGCCGATATCTTCCGGGGCAAGTCTGCTAAGTGAAAAACAGATCCAGGATTCAGATTCCGGAGGCGGCGAGCCTTACCAATCATCCACCGAAGGAGAGATTACAACATTTCCCAAGCGACCACTTTATTCCCCTGGGGAACTGGTCGAATACACCGCCCAGTGCGGCGATACGCTACCCCTTCTGGCTTCTCGATTTAACACTTCTGTGGATGAAATCCTGGAAGCAAACCCATTTATTCCCAAATCAGCCACTACAATGCCCCCCGGGATGCCTATGCAGATTCCGATTTACTACCTTCCACTGTGGGGGACACCTTACAAGATCCTGCCGGACAGCCTTTTTGTAAATGGACCTGCCCAGGTTGGTTTTGATACTGCTGAATTTATCTCCAAGCACCCGGGCTGGTTGAAAAATTATAAAACCTTCGCCAGTAAAGCCAACCGCAATGGTGCCGAAATTGTGGATCTGGTTGCTCGAAACTACAGCGTAAGCCCAAAGTTGCTGCTGGCAATACTTGAATACCAGGCAGGCGCGCTGTCGCAATCAGTACTGCCTCCTGAAATGGAAGATTACCCGCTTGGTTATCCGGACTGGGAACACAAGGGTGTATATTTGCAGTTGGTCTGGGCTGCCAACTTTTTAAACAACGGTTATTACAGGTACCGAACCATGCGCTTGAAGGAACTGGGGTTCAGCGATGGTCGCATCGAACGGATTGACCCCTGGCAGAATGCGGCAACAGTAGCATTACAGAATTATTTCAACACAATTTTAGACTATGATAATTATACGGTTGCAGTCGCACCGGAAGGTTTTGCACAGCAATATAGAGAGCTGTTTGGGGACCCCTGGGAGGAAGACCTTGAATCTAACATCCCCGGCAGCTTGACCCAGCCCCAGTTTATCCTGCCATTTGAACCGGGCGAGGTCTGGGCACTCACCGGCGGTCCCCATACCGGATGGGGGACAGATGACCCTCGAGCGGCTCTGGATTTTGCCCCTCCTTCCGTTCGTGGAGGATGCGTCCAGAGTGATATCTGGGTAACCGCAGTGGCGCCCGGCATCGTGGTCCGCTCAGAACAGGGCGTTGTAATGCTCGACCTTGACAGTGATGGTGATGAAAGAACCGGATGGAATATACTTTACCTTCATGTCGAAACCAGAGATAGAGCCCCACTCGGTGCGCAACTGGAACAGGGGGATAGAATCGGCCACCCTTCTTGCGAAGGAGGCACAAGCACAGGTACCCATATTCATATCGCGCGCAAATTTAACGGCGAATGGATGCCTGCTGAGGGGATTTTAGGCTACAACCTGGAGGGTTGGACAGCCCACAATGGAAGTGAACCATATCTGGGGACAATGACAAGGGGCAGTCAAACTGTTACCGCCTGCACCTGCTCGAATGCAGCTAGTTTTATCAAAAGCGATCGTCCTGTTGAAAAAGATGAATTAAAGGGGAACTATTAATCAGTTCAAACTGTTCCCTGCGGTGCTTTTACTCCATAAACAATTTCCTGAATAAAATCCCTACTACCACAACGGAACGCAATTCGAATAAATCCAATATTCCCGAGATTATTTATCGGGGTTTTCAATTTATATCCAGAATTTCCAATATTTCATACCGGCTCTTTAACTTTTATAAAGTCAATATTAATTTTATCAATTTTTTATCTTGACTTTTTAAGTATTTATGGTATTATATTCAATATTTCTAAACTATAGGTGGTGAATTATGAATGAAATGCCAGCAGAATGCCCTATATGCGGCGGGGTCATTGTGATAACCCGATTTGCCTGCGCAGATTGCGATACCACCATCGAAGGTCGTTTCGCTGGAGGGCCATTCAGCCAGTTAAATAAAGAGCAGTTAAACTTTTTGGAAATTTTTGTGCGTTGTGAAGGAAAAATTTCGCGCATGGAAGGTGAGGTTGGTCTTTCTTACCCGACCATCCGCAGCCGGCTTCACGAAATCATCCGGGCTCTCGGTTATGAACCAGGCGCTGGTGACGAAGCCCAAAGCCTTACGGAAGCGGAAAGGCAGCGTATCCTAGAGGATCTCGATGAGGGATTAATAAGCGCAGACGAAGCGATACAAATGTTAAAGGAATTCGCCGGTTGAAATGAATAATATAAACAGGAGTTCAGATATGGCTACAGATGAAGAACGGATAAAGATCTTAAAAATGGTAAATGAAGGAAAAATTAACGCAGAACAGGGCGCGCAACTGCTGTCAGCTTTAGACAAGAGCCGCACAGAGAGCGATAGGCTGAAACCGGCAAAGACATCCTCTAGCGGTCGGACTCTACGAGTTCGTGTAACCGACATGATTACGGGAAAACCGAAAGCCACTGTTAACCTTCCGCTTGGGCTGGTTGATGCAGGGTTAAATATCGCCTCACATTACGTGCCTGACGTAGCATTTGACAAACTGATCGACTCGATAAAATCTGGTGTGGACGGCAAGCTGATCGATGTGCTCGATGAAGAAGACGGGGAACATGTTGAGATTTTCATCGATTGAGTTAGTATGCCAATTTTAGAACCCGACAGAATGCTCTCGGGAATGACCGGGTTCCTGTCCTTCTGGATCGGACAGGTAATATCCCTGCTTGGCACCAGCATGTCTCTGTTTGCCCTAACTATATGGGCGTATGAACTCACCGGGTCCGCCACCGCACTGGCCCTGGTGGGTTTTTTCTTTGTAACCCCTTTGCTGGTAATCAGCCCGGTCGCCGGCGCACTGGTCGACCGATCAAACCGGAAATTCATGATGATAATCAGCGACCTGGCGTCAGGATTGGCAACCATCGTGATCCTGTTACTTTACCTGTCCGGAAAACTGGACATCTGGCACCTCTACGTCGCTGGAGCTTTTTCGGGTACATTTCAGGCATTCCAGTGGCCGGCATTTTCAGCCGCCATCACAACTATGCTCCCCAAGGAGCAGTACGGGCGCGCCAACGGCTTAATGTCGCTGGCGGAAACCGGTTCTGGCATTTTCGCACCTCTTCTTGCTGGAGCCCTGCTGGGATACATCGGCTTGACAGGCGTCCTGCTGATAGATATCGCCACATTTGTCTTCGCGATTACAGCCCTGCTGATTGTCAGTGTACCCCAACCCAAGACAACTGATATCGGCAAGGATGCAAGCGGCAGCCTTTGGAAGGAATCATTGTTTGGATTCTGGTACATTCTCAGACGCCCAAGTCTTCTGGGACTGCAAATTGTTTTCATGCTGGGCAATTTTATAACTGGCATACCGCTGTCTATCATTGCGCCGATGATACTGGCACACACAAATAACAACGAAATCACATATGGCACTGTAAGTTCTGCGGGAGCCGCGGGGGGTTTGATTGGTGGTCTGGCAATGAGCGCCTGGGGCGGGCCCACGCCTAAAATTCACGGTGTATTGGGGGGCTGGGCGCTGGCTAGCATATTTGGATCGATTCTGATGGGCTTTGGGCAGAGTCTGCCAGTATGGACAGCTGCCAGCTTCATCGCCGGTTTTATCGTACCAATTTTAAATGGCTCAAACCAGGCTATCTGGCAGGCTAAAGTAGCTCCTGACGTCCAGGGACGGGTTTTTTCAATCCGGCGGTTGATCGCTTGGTTTGTCACCCCTCTAGCAATGTTGATTGCTGGGCCTTTAGCTGATTATGTCATGGAGCCAACCATCCAGTCCGG
Organism: Anaerolineales bacterium; assembly: GCA_046259385.1. Classification (GTDB taxonomy): domain Bacteria; phylum Chloroflexota; class Anaerolineae; order Anaerolineales; family UBA4823; genus CAVWDI01. The sequence goes on along the minus strand of JBJYWI010000172.1, from coordinate 3,177 downwards.
CGGCTCATTCGCCCAGGCAGTCTTTCCGCTGGTCGGAGACAGCCCCGGTGCAGGCATGTCCTTTCTCTTCATTCTGGGAGGTATCGGAGGGTTAATTATCGCTCTATGGGGTTATATGACACCCGCTATCCGCAATATCGAGGCTATCATGCCTGACTACGAAGCTTCAGTTGAAACCAATTCCGAGTCTGTGACTTCCAGTTTGTAAATAAGGAATTGCTAAAATCCTTAGTTGTTAGATATTTGTTCCCGCCAGATATTACTATGCACAATCCCGAATACAGGGTTAATTGGACTATCGCTCTCAATCCGCCCGCGGTCGATACACCCCTCTTTTCACTTCCTGATATATCCCCTCACCCTGATCTTCAAATATTTTGTACATAAGTTCAATCGGCATGATCTTTCCGAGCATCGCCTGGGCAGGGCAGTAGCGTGTCGCTGACAGCTCTATCGAGCGGATTAAGGCGGCTTCATCAACTTCAATTCCTGTCACCAGATACTCGATAATCGCTTTTGTAAAAACTGTGGGGTAATCCGTCGCACGATCAACGTGAACCTGTACTTCAAAGGCTGTAATATCCTGGCGTTTTTTACTCAGTATGGAAATGACATCCATCCCCGTACACCCCGCCAGACCAATTGCAAACAATTCCATAGGTCGAAATCCATTTTCTTCCCCACCAACGCTTTTTCTCCCGTCCAGAGGAAGGCTGAACTTGCTCTCGGCTGTGCCGTCAAAAGCCAGTTTGCCTTTCCAGATCACTTTCGCATCCATAACCGATTCCCACTTATGCTAGTGCGTTTTGAATTTCAAGCAGTAATTGCTGCTCTGGTACCGCCCCGACAACTGTTCCAGCGCCACTGTTGATTGTTGTCTGGGGCACTCCGTTGACACCAAAACGCTCTGATAATTCCGGAAATTCCATCGCCTCGACCATTTCGGCCTGAACCATTTCACTTTCAAGTGCCATCTGGTGAGCTGTAACAACTGCGCGCGGGCAGTAAGGGCAGGTCGGTGTCACGAATACCTGTAACAGCACAGGATTCTTAAGACCTCTTAATTGTTTGCGGATTTCACCACTCAGTCCGGAATCGCGGCCAGATACCAGGATTAAACCTTCAATCAGTGAGCTGAATTCATGCCCAGAGGGTATTCCGGCAAATCTCACACCGTAATCCATAACCTTGTTAGTGTCTCTTGCGGTTAGAACAAGCCCGGGAGTCTTATTGACGTTATATTCACGGGCAATATCAGGATTATCCTCTATGTCATAAACCTTGAGTCCCAGCTTACCCGAAAGCTCAGCGACTTCACCAACAAGTTGAAGTGTGTCTTCACAGTAATCACATTCTTCTCTGGTCCCGAAAAAGAGGATATCAACCGGTTCTCGTAAATTTTCCAGAGCTTTTTTTACCTGGATCTGGATATCATCATTTAATAACTTTGTACTCATCTCTTATACTCTCTCCTACTTTATCCTTTCTCAGTCCTCACGGAACTGTTTTATCTACCTATCAGGTGAAACATCCCCTAACGGCATACCCGCAATTTACACAGGCTAGGTTCAGGAGCCCGTCGTATTCCAGTTTGCCCTGACCACAACTAGGGCAAACACTGCCGGCACGTATCTCCGGCAATTCATTTTTTTCCAATAAAACAGGTAGTTCCATCCCCAAAGCATTGTACAATTCCCGGTCCTTGCCGGTCCATTCTCCATACTTTTTCCTATTATCGGAAAGCTTGGGTTTATCCCCGGAAGGATCCCAATCTGCAGTCACTTTCCCTTCTTCAATCTTCTCATTTTTCGAGTGATAAATGCAAATATGTAATTTGCGTTTAAATAATATCGTGTCTCTCCAGGTTTCTTCAGACACTCATACCTTAGATGATGGTGCTGCATAAAGGTTACACCAGACGCTTTTTTTTGAGACATCCAGAAATTAAATCCCGGATTAGGCATATAAGATTATGGGTTTAAGTAGGTCCGTAAGTGTGGGATTTTGATGCGACGAAATCTTTGCATCCCGTTTCTATTGCCTTTCTGAATAGAAACGACACTTTAGCTTCCAAGAAAGTCTTCAAGTTCCAGTTTTTTATACAGGCGTTTTTTTACATCAACGGGTATCTCTTGCTGTGGGGTGGTTTTATGGTAAAGATAAACTGTTTTTTCGAGGGTATTGACAACTATTCTGCAATCATCACATTCTTCCAGATGGCGGTCAATCTCATCGCATATTGATTGGTTCAACTCGCCATCTATATATTCCGAGAGAGAATCAAGCAAGTATTTGCAGTTATGTCTCTCATTCATTGTTCGCTCCCCTTTGTCGGAATGATATCTGCCATCCTGTCCCGATAGTAATCAGTTAAATATTCCCTGAGTCTCAGCCTTGCGCGCGAAAGGCGCGTCTTTACTGCGGTTTCGCTCAAATCCAATACGTCAGCTGTTTCGCGAGTCGAAAGCCCCTCGATATCTCTGAGCAGAAAAACCACCTTCAGGCTTTGCGGCAGCATTTCCACCGCCTCGTTCAGGTACTGCCTGGCTTCAGCAGACATCAGCTCCTCCTCCGGCAAACAGCACCAATCCACAATCTGGAGCGGTTCCATTTCTCCCTGCGCCATATCCAGAGGCTCATCGATCGAAACCGGAACCGCTTTACCCTTACGCTTGCGCAGGATCATCAATGCCTCATTGGTAGCAATTCGATACAGCCAGGTCGACAAGCTTGAGCGGCCGTCAAATTTCGGAAGAGCTTTATATGCTTTGATAAATGTCTCCTGTAAAACATCTTCAGCATCCTGCTCTCTATCAAGCATTTTCAGTGCCAGACGGTAGACCACGCCGGAGTGTGCCTCAACCATACGGGCGAATTCGGATTTATCGCCTTTGCGAAGTAACTCAAGGGATAGTTCGGCTGAAGACCCATCTGACTTATTCATTTAGATGCACTTTTCCAATAATAGTGCCAACTTATTCCAGTGCAAAATCTCAGTACGGGAGAAAGTCGATTGTCGTAGTTACCAATTATATATGAAACCCGTTTATGTAAAAATAATGAAATTCCAGCTTTTACTGGGATAAAATTATCACAAATTCAAATTATGCATCGAGAAAAATTTTTCATTAATATTTTACACTCTCTAAAGCTAACAGAGAATCTAATTTGCTACCA
>JBJYWI010000171.1:0-21329 GCA_046259385.1 Anaerolineales bacterium | reverse complement strand
GCGAGATGTTAGGCGGCATGTTTCCAAAGCAGCTCTCAATCCATTTAGACATAAAGCAACCATTTTGGTTTACATATCCAGCTCACCTTTCAGGGTAATGGCGATGTTTCTTTACATCTTCCGAGTACATCCTGAATGGTCTCAATGATCACCTCGGGATCTTGAAGCTGAGGATAATGCCCACCTTCATAAATTCTGATCTCGCTATTCTCACTGAGTGAGAGCAACTCCCGCTGCATTTCGAGCCATAAATCATCTAGTTTCTGTCCTAGATCTCCCAAGGAAGGTGAAGGTCCTGAAGTAGCAAGCACAATCAATGGCCAGTTGCCCAGATATTCATACTGCCCTGCTTGTGCCAGTGTGTTAGGGCTTTCAACTTTCTCATCAAACCATGTCATACTTGATTCAGGTAAGAATGCCTGTACTGGATCATAGATTTCGGGTGGTAGGTTATATACATTCCCTTTATATCGACCTGGCGATCCTAGATGAGACAAAAACAGGATCAAGGGCCTGATATTTCTGTCTGGAATTTCTGGTACAACGCCATACTCACTGAAGCGCGTGAGCATTTCAGGATGACTTGATTCAATCAATACCATGCCGCATACATCATCAGGATTTTGACCCGCAAATAATCTTACATAGACCCCACCAAAGGCATGTCCTACCAGCACATAGGGACCATCTTCTCCAGCAGCATCCAGTACAGCACCGAGCTCACTGGCAATCGTCTCACCATCTCTTGGAAGCGGTCCCGGTTCACTCCATAATATCCCTGCTCGGTCATAGCTGCATGTGCGAGTATATTTCCCTATTTCCCCTTGGACAGAATTCCAGCTTAATGATCCGTATTGATCAAGATCGGATTCAAAAACGACTGTTGGAGTTCCGCTTCCGACACAATTTAGGTGGATCTCGTGGGTGCCGAGATCCACCATTTGGCCTGGAGGGGGGTACTCAGCCCGGTATTCGCTTCGGGTGATAGACTCCCGAATCATCAGATAGACAATGAGAACTAAGAAGAGACATATGCTAATCAACAATACCCGTCCGCCCCAGCGAAGTATAGTGGTTAGCAGTTTTTTCATAGATTTATTCTTGTATCTTATCCTAATTGCTTTTGCCGCCTTACGAATGCATACAACATAACAATACGGTCTATTTACTTATACACCGTACCCAAATTCTACTTGATATTCGCCAGGATGACATCCAGAATCTCATCATGGCGAGACTGCTCCAACCCCGGTGTCTTGAGTTCTTCGACCAATTGCCGGAGTGTGCGTTGTTGAGTCAGCCCTGACTCACTCATCGATAATTTATCAGAACTAGGATCCAGAGTTGCAATGCCCTGGTAATAATCCTGGGGTAGTAAAGGATCTGATACCTCAGCGTAAATCATGGTTGTATCAAGGTTTTCGTGTCCCAAATATCGCTGGAGAGAAGATATCGGCATACCAGCCGTCAACATCTGGCTGGCAAAGGTATGTCTGAGACGTTGGGCAGTCACTGGTACGCCACTTTGCTGACTATAAAAAACAAGGCGCCTTTGCAGGCTACGTGAGGTTATGGGTCTTTGTTTTATGGCAAATATGTATACAGCATCCTGGTTGAGCCGGATCGCCAGATGTTGTTGTAATGCCATCGCTGCCGTGTCACTCATATAGGCAATCCGATCTTTGCGTTCCTTGCTGTTGCGGATAAATAACTTCTGTTCATCAAGGTCAACATCATTCAATTGCAAATAGCTGACTTCGCTGATCCGCAGCCCGCAGTGCCACAGCAAATAGAAACAGGCCAGGTCTCTGACTGCTAATGCCCATTGCCTGTCAGTTTCGGCTTCCGTAATAGTGGTTTGAATGCAACGTTCCAATCGGCGAACTTGTTCTGGAGATAAGGGGCGGGGTAAACGGCGCGGAGTGTCCAACACCTTTAGCTTCAGGATCGACGCTGGCACATTGATACCTTCCTCGATAAAAAATCGACACATCTCCCGGAAATAGATCAGATCCCAATTGATTGTGCCAGGTACTTTCCCCTCGCGCAGCTTGGTATTAATATAATCTTCAAGCCAACGGGGAGAGAACTGCTGCCACTCGCCCCATTCATAGTTCTGGATGAAGAAGGAGATCATGTGGTTCAAGCGGTTGAAGAGCTGCCTGGTAGATCGTTGTACAGTCTTCACAGGCCAATTGCGCTGTTTCAAACGCAGAAAGCGGCGCAGTGGTGTGCGCAACCATTCGGGCACCTCATTCAGACGCTCTGGCATGGCCAAAATATCCATCCTTGGCTTACGCTGGCTTCGAATATCATCTGACATCGACCAGGTTGCAGGTGCATACTCAAGGGATTCGGCCAGCGATCCCGACAAGGTAGAAATAGGGTTCTCATCCATGAGACACCTCTGGCAGGGTTGCACAATTTTCGATCACCTTCTGGATCCCGGCGCGATAATCTCGTTCTACTTGAGTGTCAGCGACTTGCACATACATCTGAGTAGTCCGAATGCTGTTGTGTCCAAGCATTTTCCGGATCGAAGAGACCGGCACACCGGCTGCAATCATGCGGCAGGCAAACGTATGCCTTAGTTGGTGGCATGTAACCCAAATATCCGCCTGGCGGCAGTACATGGCTAGTTGCAGTTGAATACCGGTGATCGTGATTGATTTCCACCGTCGGTTCAGAAAGACCTTTTCTTCCGTTTTGACGGGACGCGTTGCCAGATATTCGTTTAGCAGCAGGGTTGCAGTAGCAGACAGATAAGCGATCCGTTCGCGTTGACCCTTACCAATAACACGCAGATGCGGTAGACGGTTCTCAGATAAGTAAACATCAGCAAGGCGCAGATTGACCACTTCCCCTACTCTCATCCCGGTATGCAGCATCAATGTGAAGATCGTGCGGTCTCTCAGGTGATCGCCGATCGCTGTGGACAGTTTTTCGATTTCTTCTTGACGAATATCTCTGGGCAGGTGGTGGCCCTTGTCGATATAATGCCGCTGGGTGATGACTGGATTAGCAACGTGCTCCTCGCGAATATATGTCAGGTAGTCATAGAACATGTGCAGTGCAATCAGGCGCCGCCGGATGGTTGCCTGTGCCCGGTCCAGGCTCTGCTGCCATCCGATAAACTCATCCACATCGTGCACCGTGATGGTATCTGGGGAAATCCCTTGTGCCCATTTGAAGAAGATACGGACATCGCTGGCGTAATGCAGCGCAGTACTGGAGCCTGGCTTTCGCCGTCTCCAGTACTTTTCAAAACCATCGATCTGTTGTTTGGGGGACATTTTTCACCTCCGTGAGCCGTTGATTGAGTTTAATTTAACTTTTCACTTCGGTGGTCGATCCCCCGTTTTATTCGCTACTTAATGTAACCTTCCTTTTGCGATACAGCCTGCTTTGAGCGAAGCATCCCTGTGGGGGAGAAGTCGAAGGATCAAAAGCGTGTTACACCTGGAATTAACTGCACAGAAAAAATGCAACGAAACTGATCCCCGCGAAATGCTCCCTAGTTTCAAAAAGGACTTCATGAGGAAGATGCTCCGCAATATGCGTCGCACTAAATATTAGGTTCTTAACAAGCGAAACAGAAAGAATGACAGACTCCAATATTTTGGACTTTTTGCAGGTTATTCCCCATTTTCCTCAAAAAAAAGACTTAGCCCTAATAATATTCATATGGAGGCTTGATCCGTCGAGAAAACGACTTTGGAAAATTTCAGGTATTAATATAAAAGGCTATCAACCTGTTGGATTGGTTTTGTCATTCCAAATGCAGGTTTTATAGTACACTTCAACGCAACCCATTAGCCAAGGAGGCGCGATGAACCCATTTTGGAAGGAAGTCATCTGGCACCAGTTCGGTGCCACGATTGAGACTCTGCAAAATGCGCTGAATTCCTGTCCCGAAGAACTCTGGCAGGCGCGCCTATGGCGCGAGTCAGAATTGCAGCCCGAGTTCACCGAATTCTGGTATGTTGCGTACCATGCAATATTTTGGCTCGACTATTATTGCTCTGAGTCAGCGGACGGATTTACTGTTCCCCCACCTTTTACTCTCTCGGAACTTGAAATGGATGCTGTATTACCGGAGCGGGTGTACACCAAACAGGAGCTTCAAACCTATCTGGATTATGCACGCGCCAAGTGCCGCGCAAAAGTTGAGAGTCTTGCGGACGAAAACGAGCCCCAGCGAGTTCGGAATAACTGGCGCGTTAAGACCGTCGCCGAGCTTCTACTCTATAACATGCGGCATATCCAGGAACACGCCGCGCATTTGAGCATGCTCCTTGGGCAGGAAACCGACTCTGCGCCTGGTTGGGTCGCGCAGGTTAAGTTACGCTAATCCATTTATTGTGTGATAAGGAGTGAGCTAACAAAGCGCGTGATGGAAGGCGGGGATACTGCGGCATTTTTGCGTAAATATGCGAGCAATAGGTTCGATGCCCAATGTGCTGGTTTAGAATCCAGAGGGATGAATCCCTTCACTAACAAAGTAATGGATGAAATAGGAATGGATGTATCTGCCCAAACGCCCAAAGGAATTGGTACTTATCTTGGAAAAGTTCAATTTCTATACCTGATTACCGTTTGTGATGATCTTGAGAGTAATTGTCCAACTGTGTGGCCGGGTGTAAATCAACGGTTGCACTGGTCATTTGAAGATCCTGCTAAATTTGAAGGAACGGAGGAAGAAAAACTAGCGAAATTTCGCCAAGTGCGTGGTTTCTCCCGGTTGCAGCTGATGCCTGGATCATTGGGCGCAGATAGCAACACCACATTCGAAACGGTGATCAATTGAAGGTTTATACTGCCCTTTTCCGAGGGATTAACGTTGGTGGGAAGAATACTCTACCGATGCAAGACCTTTGCGCAGTCCTTGAAGACCTCGGCGCACGAAATGTTAGAACCTACATACAAAGTGGCAACGTGGTATTTTTAGGCACGGAAAAAATAATTCAAGGCTTTCAAAGAAAATAAGTAGTGAAATCAAGAAACACTGCGGATTTGAACCCCACGTTCTGCTGTTGGAATTAGAGGAATTCGAAATGGTTATCAGGATGAATCCATTCCTCGAAGTGGCAAAGGATCCCAAAGCATTGCATGCAGGTTTTCTTGCATCCGGTCCGGAGAAGCCAAATATGGAGGTGCTTGAAAGACTCAAAAGGGACAGCGAACGATTTCAGCTTATCGAACAGGTATTCTATCTATATGCCCCGGAGGGAATAGGCAGATCCAAGCTGGTTGCAAATGCCGAGAGATTGCTGGGTGTGTCAATGGCGGACGGCAACTGGAGGACAGTATGCAAAATATACGAAATGGCGAAGGAGTTGATTTAGAGGCGCTCAATAACCGCGTGCGGGTGACTCGCTTCTCCACACTCGTAAACAACTAACGCGAAATATTGGGCAACATTAAGGCAAAACAAAGAAAGTCGGGTTTGGGGATTAGAAAGTGAAAATTATAATTAATACTTTCGGAACGCGCGGTGATGTTCAACCATATATTGCTTTAGCCAGGGGTTTGGGACAAGCGGGACATTCCGTTCGGATTTTAACTCATCAGATCTTTGAGCATTTTGTCAGGGATTACGATCTTGATTTTTACCCGTTAGACCTGGACCCGCGTGAAGTGATGGTCAATCAGGCGTTATCTGAACTGGGGAATAACACGATCCGTATTACAGGCTGGATGAAAGAGAACTTTAAGCCTGTTTTACGAGAAATCTTTGAAATAACCCAAACTGCAAGTCAGGATGCTGAACTGATGCTGAACTCGGGCTTGTCGTTTGCGGGTTGGCATATAAGCGAAAAGATGGGTATTCCCTCTCTTGCCGCTTTTCTCTGGCCGATGACACCTTCCCGTCATTTTTTAGGAGCAGTAGGTAAAACCCCGCCAAAGTGGCTGCCGTTCAGGGGGTTGGTCAATTACTACACGACGAAACTCTTCAACCAGTTATTCTACAATCTAATGCTGCCGTCGGTTAATGAGTGCAGAGTAGAAGTATTAGGCATCCGACCTATGAAGGCGTGTGAATATTGGGTGTTGGACTCACCCCAAAGTCCTACTCCAATCATTTACGGCTATAGTTCCATCGTGGTGCCTAAACCATCAGATTGGAGCAATAATCAGCAAATTTCCGGTTACTGGTTTCTTAACACCGCCAAAGGGTATACACCAGAAAAGAAGCTGCTTGAATTTTTAGAGAAAGGGGAACCTCCAGTTTACATCGGTTTTGGCAGCTTGGTTGAACACAATCAAGCGCAAATTCAACAAATTGTTATTGATGCACTTCGCAAGAACAACCGGCGCGGCATTCTGCAAAGCGGATGGAGCGGATTCGGGTCTCAAAACTTACCCGATTCAGTTTTGCTTATCGATGCTACACCGCATGATTGGTTATTCCCACGGATGGCAGCTGTTGTACATCACGGTGGGGCTGGAACGACGGCTACCGGTTTACGTGCAGGCGTACCAAATGTGATTGTACCTGCATTTGGCGATCAATTCTTTTGGGGGCGGCGGGTACAGGAATTGGGTGTTGGACCAGGCCCGATTCCCCGGAAGAAACTCACAGCAGATAAGTTGGCACACGCTATTCACCAGGCGGTTACAGAAAAAATCATTAGAGATAACGCGCATCGAATATGTCGACAAATCCGGGGTGAAAATGTAGTAGAGAATGCTGTTGAGATGATTGAAGGGTTTGTCCGTGATGGACATTTATAACGGGGGCGCTGTTTTAAAAAACCTGGTTGCGGGCGATTCAACTGCGTCTCAGGGAACGCGGTGCAAAATTTCAAATATCAACCCGCGATTTTGGATCAAAGATCAGGAACGCGGCAAACGTCAAGGAGACTATGGAGTCTGGTGCGTTAAACTTAAAAGAAGAGTTATTACTAATAACCTACTATAATATTGATCAGTTTCTGAATTTTTGATTTTCAGGAGGCGATTATGTCAATTGAGAAGCAGCGTGAACATGTGATCGCAAGTGTTCGTAAGGCGATAAAAGAGAGCCGGGTTGATCTGACTGGTGTAACAAAAGAGGCGCAGGAGGAACTGGCAGTCGAGATCGCAGACCGATTAATGGTGACCATTGACGGCATGCTGGATGAAAACCTGGATCAGGGAACCAAGGTCGCAGTTGAATCAGGGGTGGAGGAGGTCTTACTGTGGCAGGGGCGCCCGTTCCTTTCCATGGTCGAACGCTACGTGCTGACTTCAGAGAGGCTGAAAATTGTGGGCGGACTGCTCTCCCGAGATGTCGAGAACTTTGAGTTGATCCGTTTCCAGGATATCGATTACAAACAAGGAGTCCACGAACGTGTGCTCGGCATTGGGGATATCACCATCCAGGGTCAAGATGTCTCCGACCCGAAGATTGTGCTGCGCAATGTGCGCGATCCGGAGCAGGTTTACGAGATCCTGCGCAGGGCCTGGCTGGATTCCCGCAAACGGCACGGGCTCGAGTTCCGTGAGTTTATGTAAAGAGGATGTGCCTGGCCCATTTGAATTGAGGAAGTCGTCACCCAGGGCATGTGCCACGCGCCTGCTGCCAGACTGGATTTGTTCTCAATTAGCAGCAGACAAAGTCAACGAATTAGCGGTAAACTTCTAATTAATCACCGGTGGCAGCCACATGATCGGCTACGGTTCGCGCACCTTCAGTCAACCCTGAATGATTCTGCGATCTTACCGAAAATGGATTCGTACTTATTCCATTCGGATACATCCACGGCAACTATAACCGACCAGATATCACGATTATTCAAGTACACATATTGGTGTTCCTTGACTGAAAATGGCCCTATTCCCAATTGAAATTCAAACCACGCAGCATCTAGATTATTAATCACCAGATCGCATTTACTATCTGTAACTGTGATTCCCATTTGTTGATAAGCTGACAACATCTGGGCGTAAAAATCCTCGATTTCAACTTCAATGAAATAAGTTTGATATGTCACATTCGTTGAAGCATAACCGACCCCTGCTGGTTCTGAATCCATAGCCCAAAACTTTGTCATTTCTTGCATTGCTTCGGAGGACATCATCTCGGTTGTGTTTTTAGCCCAATCAGACTCTATATCTCCCAATTGACCTAGAATCGCATCGAAACCTTCTTTGTCAATATCTACCGCAATCCATTGTTCCGGTACTGCAATATGAAAACCGCTCAAGTCATATTCGCGCCATCCAACTTGCACTGGAAATGGCGTTGGTGTATTAGTCGGAAGAGGTGTCCGGGTAGGGGTGAATGTTGGCGTTGAAGTGTTTGTAGGTGTTAACGTTGGGGTATGAGTTGGAGTGCTTGTGGGAGTTTGGGTTGGTGTACTAGTTGGGGTGTTTGTTGGTGTTGGTGTCATGGTTGGGCCGAGCAGTTGTCCCGGTCCACAAGCAGATAAGCCAACGTGTAATAATATAAAAATCAAAAATAATTGTTTCGCAGTGATAAGAAACTTTTCTCGCATTATCCCCTCCTATTACTTTGCTATTATCTAATCTATTGTATAAAAAAACCCACCATATTTTTACAAGGCGGACGGGCGATGTAGATAACAATGACTTGAAGCCAACCAATTATTTTTGCTATATGCATCATTTGTATATACAAATTATACATTAACGGAGCAAAACAACAAACTTGAATTTTTGATAATCAGCAGTAACAATTAAAAGCGTCAAGTTTTGGTAGTGATGTTGAATTGGTATTGAAGAGCAACTCTCAAGTATGCTGCAAACCCGCGAAACTCATCATAAAGCGGGTGCCCTCTCCCAGGGTCGACTCAACTATGATGGTCCCCCCCTGGGCTTCCACAAGGGCTTTGCAGATCGCCAATCCCAACCCGGACTCTCCGTTCTGCTCCGCGCGGGACTTATCGGCGCGGTAGAAGCGGTTGAAGATAAAAGGCAGGTCGTCCTGGCGGATGCCGGGTCCGTTGTCAGCGACCGATAGAACCACATGCTCCCTTTCCTTTTCAGCGCTCAGGATGATTCTGCCGCCGGCGGAGGTGTAGCGCAAGGCATTGCTGATCAGGTTGGAAAACACCTGCGCCATGCGGCTTTCATCGACGTTTATGGAGGGCAGGTCGGAATCAACCTCAACCCCTAGCAGGATTTCCTTCTGTTCAGCGGGCAGTTGAAATGGATCGGCAGCCATTTCCAGCAGGTCGCGGGGGTTTACCGGTGCCAGATTCAGGCTTAATTCCCCGGAGTCCGCCCGGGCGAGCACACTCAGATCATCCACCAGACCTTCCAGGCGTTCGATCTCACGATACACCAGGTCTAGCCGCTCCCGGGAAGGCGCCAGAACGCCTTCGCGCATTGATTCAATATAACCGGCAATCACCGTTAGCGGTGTGCGCAGGTCGTGGGCGATATCGGCGGTCATCTGGCGACGCTGCTGGTTGGAATGGACAATTGCGCGACTCATCTGGTTGAAAGTTTCTGCAAGTTGGCCGATTTCATCGCCCGATTTCACTTCCACCTGTTGTTCCAGTTCTCCCCTGCCGATACTTTCGGCTGCAGAGGTCAGTTTGCGCAGTGGGCTTGTCAGGCTGCGTGCCAGGAGCAGCCCGACCAGCAAGGCGACCAGAGCTGACCCGAGGGCTGCGATCCACAGGGCGGAGTTGGTACGCCGCAGGAAAGCCTGCTCAGCAGGCGTAAAATCTGGAGGGTTTACCACAGTCAATATCGTTCCGATCTGCTCGCCGTCCATCTCCAGTCGTTCCCCACTGGCCAGCATGGCGGCTGGGGCTGAAGAGCCGGGAGGAGAATTAGGCGATACTGGAATGACCACCACACCGCTGGCATCTGCCAAGCCGAAGAACTCCCACCTGCGGTTGGGGTGCGCTGCGGTGTTTCTTATGGGTTTGGAGCCTGGCCTGTCCCCCGGTCGCAGTAATTCCCGGTGCTGTAGATCAAAATGATTTCCTTCATCGAGCTGTTCAGACAGCCCATCCCAGGTTCCGTTAACCTGGTAGTACTCCTGTAAAAATTCCCCGAATGAGAGCCGCTGCTGCTCGATAACCAGCCGGTTAAACTGCTCAATGCTGTACAGGCGCATTACGACCGCCACAAGGATTGAGGCGGTCAGCGCGATAAACAGGAAAGCGAGCGTCATCTTTGCCGCTAAGCTGAACCTCATTGTTTTTTACTCTCCCGGCGGAAGCGGTATCCCACCCCGAAAACGGTCTTGATATATTCCGGTTTGGCAGGGTCCAGCTCGATTTTTGAACGCAGGTTGCGGATGTGGACGTTGAGAGTCCGTTCCAGCCCGGCGAAACCGCTCTCGTATAGCTGGTCGCTCAACTGGGCCCGGGTGAAGACCTGACCGGGTGCGCTCATCAGGGTGGATAACAGGTCAAATTCGATCGGGGTAAGCTCGACAGGTTCTCCATCCGCGGTTACGAGATGGGTTCTTTCATCCAGGGATAGGCTTCCAGAAAGCAGTGTTTTTGCACTGTTTGGTGCCGGTTCAGCCCGTCTCAGGACTGCCCGGATGCGGGCTGCAAGCTCTTTCATGCGGAAAGGTTTGATAACGTAGTCGTCCGCGCCCAGTTCGAGACCTAGGACCGCGTCGGTCTCCTCCTCCCTGGCGGTAATGATAATTACCGGCGCATCGCCTTCACGGCGGTACTGGCGCAAGAATTCAAATCCGTCCATTTCGGGCATCATAATATCCAGCAGGATCAGGTCGGGCCTGGAATGGCGGGAGGCATAAATCGCCTCACGCCCGTTGGCTGCCGGCACGACCGTATAATTCTGCTCGGTCAGGTAATCGTGCAGGAGTTTGCGCACGCTGGATTTGTCGTCTACGACCAGGATTGTTTTGGACATGTTGGTTTACCCGGGTGGTAATCATAACCCTATTTTGTTCAGATTTGGTTAAGATACTAAGGAATAGCACTCCTGTACACATACTCTTTACAGGATTTAAGTCTAATCTCAACCTTATCCCCTGAAAAATGGTATAAAAGAAATCTGATGGCTCAGGAATTATCACCAGACATGACAGAAGAAGTTATGGGTCGAAAACCCGCCTCCGCCGAATCGGGGATTAATGGAATGGAGAGCGGCTGGCTGGACAGGGAATTCTTCCCGATGATTACGCCTGCCCGCCTGCTGCTGGTGGCAATCCTGCTGCTCGGTCTGATTCTCTATACCTTGAATATCGGCGCAGCCGGGATGGGGAATATCTATTACAGCGCGGCGGTAAAGAGCATGCTCCATTCGTGGCACAACTTTTTTTTCCTTGCAGCGGAACCGGGCGGGTCGGTTTCGGTGGATAAACCACCGCTGGGTCTGTGGATTCAGGCTGGATTCGCCTCTCTGCTTGGTTTAAACGGATTTGCGCTCGTTTTGCCCAGCATCATAGCTGGAATGCTTAGCGTCCTCCTGCTGTACTGGCTTGTCAAACGCCATTTCGGCAGCGGGGCGGGATTGCTTGCCTCGCTGGTGCTCGCATTGACGCCGGTTGCTGTCGCGGTCAATCGCAGCAACGTCCTGGATGGAATTCTGACATTCTTTTTGCTGCTTGCTGCCTGCGGGTTTATCCATGCAGCTGAAAGCGGGCACAGGCGCTGGCTCTGGTTGGGAGCGCTTTTTGTTGGTCTGGCATTTAATGTCAAGATGTTGCAGGCTTACCTGGCGCTGCCGGCTTTCTTCGGATTGTATTTCCTGGGGGCTGACCGGTCTTGGAGAGGAAAAGCGGCTGACCTGCTGATCGCATTTCTAATCATTCTGGTCGTGTCATTGAGCTGGGCGCAGGTTGTGGATCTGACCCCGCCAGATAGACGCCCGTATATCGGTGGAAGCGCGGATAACAGCGTGTTCGGTTTGATTGCCGGTTACAACGGGATTATGCGCATCTTCGGCCCTAATGGCGGTGCCGCAGGCATACCGCCGACGGACGCACTCCTGTTTGAAATTGGCGAAGCGGGCTGGAGTCGTTTAATTACACCTCCGCTCGGGAAAGAAATGAGCTGGCTGCTTCCGCTGGCGCTGCTGGGTACTGGATTGGGGCTAATAAGCTCGCCTTTGAGGATGCCGCTCAAAAGGAGTGAGCAGCGTGGGGCTCTGCTCTGGGGCAGCTGGCTGCTGAACGGACTGGTCTTCTTCAGCCTAGCCGGGTTTTTCCATGCATATTACCTGGCAACACTGGCGCCGCCCCTAGGAGCGGGGGTGGGGATGGCTGTCTCGCTGCTCTGGCGGGATCGAAACCAGGAGGGGCGGAATGCACTGCTGCTGGCTGGGATTGCAGCTGTTACGCTTGGGGTCCAGATTTACCTGGCTGTTTCATATGGAGTCCTATCCACCTGGGTATATGCTCCATTGATACTAATCCTTTATGGGGTTTTCATTATGGCGGTATTCCACTCGGGGAGGAGATCGCGCTGGCTGCAGCACGCTGCCCGGGGTTTTATTCTGGCTTCAGTAGTGCTGATCCCGCTGGTCTGGTCGATTTTAACCGCGCTGGATGAGAACCCGCACGGAGGACTTCCGGGGGCTTTCCAGGGTTCGTTTGACATGCGCAAGCTGCCGCAGCTGGGCGAACCCGGCCCGGTGGAGAGGCGCCTGATCGATTACGTCAGCGAGCGGACCGGGGATAGCGCCTATCTGCTGGCGGTGCCGAGCGCCCAGCAGGGTGCCCTGATCGTGCTGGAGACAGGCAGGCCGGTCCTGTATATGGCCGGGTTTAACGGGCAGGATCCGGTCATTGATCCAGGTGGTTTGGCTGAGATGGTGGGGCGGGGAGAACTGCGATTTGTGCTGTACAGCCGGGAGGGGCGCTGGAGAGATGCAAAGATTGGGAGATGGCTCGATTCTGCCTGCGAGATCGTGCCGGAATTCAGCTCCCAAGGTGGACAGCGCGATAAGCCGCCACCAGCGGTAGGGGAACCCAGCTTGGTTTACCCGCCGGTCCTGTATGACTGCGGGGAATGATATTATCCATGGTAATGATTTTGGAGATTGTCAAGTGCTGAGCCTCCTGTTCTGGAACTATAGGGTGTCTTTTTAAAGCTGCCGACCAAGAAGCCGTGTATACTGAATATAGGGTTCAGATGCCGTACATATAAAAAACCTTCCCTCCAAACAGGGGAATAGATGTCCGGCACATTTATTTAGGGAAGATTTTAGGCTGGGTGAATAATTATTCTTCAGTTCCCAGCTGCCTCAGTAAGAGCCGGATTATCCCAAGCAGGAAGTTCACCCTGGGTACTCGATTTATGTAGCCGCGATACGGATCGCCGAATTTCTCGATCAGGCGCAGGTCGGCTCTAAACGTGTCTGCATAAACAACCGGCATGGAAAGAATACCCAGCAAAAGAGTGGACCAGTGCCACGTGATCAGGGTAACGCCCAGGTTGATCAGCAGCCAGGCGGTGCCGTTTTGGGGGTGGCGAACGATGGCGTAAATGCCGCTGTCCACCAGGCGGGTGGTGTCAACATAGCTTTTGCCTTCCGGCACGCCGCCTTTTTTCCGGAATGTGATTATAGGAAGCCACCCAAAGACCGCCGATATCCAGATGCATATCCAGCCAGCCCACTCAACAGCCTCGCTGCTTCTGCCGTACAAGAAAACAGCCAAGCCGATCTGAACAATGGTCAAGGCGGAAGCAATGTATGCCAGCGAACGGGTGGGCAGGTTGTAAAAATGCTTATAAAAGGAATTCATGAATTATCTGAATATCATTTATATTTGAGTAGATAAAAGTTTTCTGCTCTGATACTCACTGTAAATAAATTTATATTACATATATTTAATAATGTCAACTAAAATGTACACATAACCGGTGAATTAATTTATTAGCAGGATGAGATTTATCCATGGACTCAATTAATAAGTCCCAATAGTAAAAATAAACAATGAGCGAGAAAAAACAAAAGAGCCAATCTATCAAGGGATTGGCTCTTCTTCATTTCATTTTTAAAGAAAGTTATTGGAACGGGGGTGGATCCTGAACCTGCACCTGGTTTACCTCCCCCTGACCGTTTTCGCCGCGAACTTTGTCACCGCCGGCGAATGCCGTAGAAATTGAGGAAATCAGGAGTATCATCACGATAATCAATGCAAAAAACTTATTTTTCATTTTTACACCTCCAAGAAGAATACTAGCATTCCTTTATTTTTTAGTCAATAAAAAATAAATAGGATTTGCTTATAATGAATAAAATGAAATCTATATTGTGAAACAAATTAAAATAATAGGGAATGATGGCAACTAGTCAGGTTCTGAAGTTTTTGTTTTTTAATTGATTTAAATTTATAGCTGGCTTCAAAAAATATTGAATTTAGGTATTCGAATAATTTAAGGTAGAATGATTTAATAAGTCGTTTTCGAATTATATTGAGTTTGATAATATTTGATTGTCTCTTGTTTAACATAAAATATCGTGTACTTATAAAGTATAAGTAGCTGGTATGGTAACCAAGATTAGTGCTTTCTTGCATCGCATATTGCAGAACACACAGCACCCAAAGAGACAAGCGAGCATTTTTCCCCAAATTACACTTAACCTAATATTTGTTGTACTTATTACTGTAATCTTTAGCAGCATTCCTGTAATGCTATTGTTCAGATTTCAATTAGAGAATTATGCATTTCTGCAAGTACAAAATGCACAATCAGCAACTCATGCACTTTACGAAGCCGAGAAGAATAAGTTATTAAATCTAGTTGTACTTGTAAGTGAACGCCCGACACTAAGAGCTATATTAAAACAAGGAGATTTAGAAGCACTCCATCTATACATGGATTCACTCGTTGAAGAAACTCCAGCCTATAGATTAGGTATTACTGGGCAGAATATTGAATATTTCCAGGTAGCGGCATTGGAAATGATCCCATCTTCAACTGAAAAGATGCCATTAGTTGACCTGATTTTGTTGAAAAATCCGAATAGAGTAGCAATCATTGCGGCAAATAGGATTGCATCAAGTGAGGATCAGGCAACCGATAACATCAGTTTGGTTGTCGGCATACAAATTTTGGATGATGAATTTATGAGGACCCTGTCTCAACAAACTGGTTTAGAGCAGAGTCTAATTGTAGAAGGAAAACGTGAAGTTTCTAGCTTTACAAACATTATTGATTTACCTCTGGATCCGAGCTCAGTTTCCTTGGTTATGGGCTCGCTTTCAAAATGTTGTACAGTGGGTCATAGCGAAGACAAACCATATTATGTTGGTTTAAGCCCGCTAATTGATAATCAGGGTAATGTAATCGCGGTTAACGAAATTGCTCTACCAGGAACCCGCATCCAAGAAATCACCAATACCACCATTATTTATTTGCTTGGTGCTAATATCGTAATTGCTCTAATCGGTGTAATCCTGGCGATGTTATTCACCCGCCGATTAACTAAGCCATTGCGAGGTATCGCTCAAGCAGCCGAACAAATGGGATATGGTGATTTGACCACATCAATACCAGTCAACAGCGGTTGGATTGAAATAGATCAACTTGCTACTCAACTTGAACGATCGAGGAAATATTTAAAACAGATATTATTTTTTAATCGGAGTGAGCTTCGGCGAATTGTACATTTATTGGGTGCTATCCATGAAGGGGTTCTTATTCTCAATGAGAATGGTGAAATTACTTGGTTTAACCTGGAGACCATTCGCATAACTGGATACAGTGGAAAGGATCTATTTCAAAAGCACTACTCACAGGTATTTCGCTCACCGTTAGGGGCAGTTCTATCTTTGAATTCTTTAATCGAACTACCAAAGAACCAGGAACAAACAATACAAATTACGGTATTGGATGCCAAGGATAATCCAATTACACTGGTTGTTTCTGTTACTTATCTGGAAGACGATGAAGGAATAGAACCAGGAGTTGGACGTGTTCTCACAATACGTGATATTAGCAAAGACCTTGAAGTCAATCGACTAGGCAATGATTTCCTATCTTATATAGCGCATGAATTCCACACACCGCTGGCTACCATTTCAGCAGCAATTGAATTACTTGAAGAAGATACATTCAATATTTCTCCTCAAGAGCTAGGTAATCTTGTTAGGTCTATTCGCCTTAGCTCCACCCATTTAAATACATTGGTGAATAATTTATTGGAGAGCACGGTTATCGAAGCAGGGTGCTTTCAGTTATATTTCAGATCGACCCTTTTAGCCAATATGCTCCAAAATATCTGTGAAATCATGACACCGCTGATAAATCGCCGCCAGCAGAAATTGGTATTCGATTCACGAGTAGAAATTGAAAGGATTTGGGCTGATCCGGATCGCCTCCAACAAGCCCTGGTGAATATTCTTGATAATGCCAGTAAGTTCAGTCCGATAGGGACACATATACTACTTCAAGTTCACATTATGAAAAGCAGACTTATGTTTACAGTGTTGGATTCTGGTCCCGGATTTTCTGCAGGGCAGATTAACAATAAATTTATTCGTTTTGGATCTGATGATCATCCTCAAGGAGCGCCGTTCGGAATTGGTCTGGGTCTGCCTGTTGTCAAGGCGATAGTGGAAGCTCATGGAGGCGAGTTTGGTGCGGAGAACCGGCCGGAGGGTGGAGCGAAGGTATGGTTTTCTCTGCCATTGAAATCGAAATCCGATGCGGAAGACGAGCTATGGCGAAGATTCTTATAGTAGATGATGATTTTGCTCTGGCAGATATACTGGCATTTACATTGCGTAGAGCTGGTTACCATGTAATAATCGCCCACGATGGTTGCTCTGCTTTAGAACAATTTGATCGCGAACAGCCAGATCTTATTGTGCTGGATTGGATGTTGCATGATATTGATGGAGTGGAAATATGCAAAAGGATCCGTGCACATTCAGAGGTACCAATTTTTTTGTTAACTGTCCGTAAAACAGATGATGATGTGGTCACAGCTCTTGAAGCGGGCGCGGATGATTACATAACAAAGCCTTTTAGCCCTCGTCAATTGGTTGCACGCATCCGGGCCATGCT
This sequence comes from Anaerolineales bacterium, assembly GCA_046259385.1. Lineage (GTDB taxonomy): Bacteria > Chloroflexota > Anaerolineae > Anaerolineales > UBA4823 > CAVWDI01. The sequence continues at coordinate 4,371 of JBJYWI010000171.1, read as the reverse complement.
TAGGCGATCAATAGGGAAATCAGAAGAAACACTTCAGGCTGGACCGCTATCTTTGAACATTGAACGAAGTCTCCTAGCATGGGCAGATTACCCGCCGATTCGCCTCACAAATCTGGAAGTTCGCTTGTTTCAAGCTTTATTGCCCAATGCCGGAAGCGTTCTGGCGACTGAAAGCTTGCTCATTCGCATATATGGTCCAACAGGGGCAACGACTGAAATGCTCAGACAGCTTGTTTATCGTTTACGTAAAAAATTGAAATTTTATGTTGGAGATCGATTAATAATCGAAACGATACCCAGAGTGGGTTATGTATTAAATATACATAAAGACATACCTTAGAGCTACGGTTATTCAACAATATATTTCCCTAAAAGATTTTGGAATAGAAATTTAAAATTTGATCCAGTCTCCAGGCTGGATTCTAACAATTTCATAACATTTTAGAATTTTTGTTATGAAATTGTTACTTATCGCTCATTGTGTTTGTTATGCAATTTTGATAAATTGAAATTAGGCGTTTTGGAGTTCAATAGAAAGCTCAAAAATGTATAAAACCTGTTGACGCAAGATATATATTGAAGCAATTAGTTGATTTTCAGGGAGATAGTAGAGATGGTACCGCAAACTTCTTCAGAAACAGTAACCAAGCTTTACAGATATTTTATCGCCAGTGCGGATATGTACTACGGGGCAGTTGGCGAACGTGATGTCTTTGTTAGTATTGACCAGGAGGGTGTGTTGCGAATATGGGGGGAAATGCATGATGGTGGGTCTCAAACAGAAATTAATCTTTGCGAAGTTTTTCTGGAGTATGGGATGTATTGTCGAACATGGCAAGAAATGACTGAATCATACAATGTTATGAAAGGATTTGGGGAATTTCTTGGGGATGCATTGGCAAAATTTATGAAAGAAAATATAAAATTTGATTCAACTGAAAATCCAGGAGCCTGTGCATTGGAATGTGTTTTGGAATCGCTCAATGCGCAAATAAGTATTGAGCAGATTGGCTCTAAATTATCATTTATGATTGCTGATTGCCCTATTCATGAAACTGCAAAAAGAACCGGTTTGAGAGAGGAGGATTTAGCTCTTTTTGGATTTAATGTTATGGTTCAGACCCTTATCAATAGTATTGATCCGAAAGTAACTCTTTCGATACCTGAAGAAATCCAGTCCAACCAAACTTATTCCATAAAGATGCAAAATCAAACACCAACCAAGCATTTTTCACCGGCAGTCCCCATTTTGCTTAAGGAATGGCGTGTGGTCGAGGAGCAGAAAATTGATGCGTTTACTCCACCAGAAATGGCGACGCGGGCTGTGGAAGCAGGAACTAAGAAGGCTGCTTTAGATATCCCTATGATGTTCACCTTGGCAGTACTTGCAGGTGCTTTCATCGCTATGGGCGCTGTCTTTTCCGTAACCGTGACCGAGGGTATGGGAGCCTTACCATACGGGTTAGTTCGTTTGTTTTCTGGCCTTGCATTTACATTGGGACTGATTTTGGTGATTGTTGCTGGGTCGGAGTTGTTCACTGGCAATAATTTGATCATAATGGCTTATCTGAGTAAAAGAGTTTCTTTGCAACAATTATTAAGAAATTGGTTCATCGTTTACCTGGGCAATTTTACTGGAGCGATGATTATTGTCCTTTTAATGTTTTTTACAAAGCAGTACACATTTAGAAATGGTGCGATAGGCTTAATCATGCTCAATATTGGTGAGAGTAAAACTAGTTTGGGGTTTATTCAAGCTATTGCTTTAGGTATAGCCTGTAATGTTTTGGTATGCTTAGCAGTCTGGATGTGTTTCAGTGCCCGGTCCACGATTGACAAAATACTAGCGATTATCCCTCCGATTGTAGCATTTGTTGCATCGGGTTTTGAACACAGTGTGGCGAACATGTATTTTATTCCTGCTGGGCTGTTTATTAAATATTTTGGTAATCCTGATTTCTTTAATATGATACAAAAAACGCCAATTGATTTTATCCGACTTACCTGGAGAAATTTCTTTTTAGCAAACCTGTTTCCAGTAACGATCGGGAATATCATTGGGGGCGCTCTGATGGTCGGGTTTGTATACTGGTATCTTTACCAATCGAAAAATATACGCCAGAAACCTATACCATCTGCTGGAGTTGCTCAGTTAGAAAGGTATGGCTCGTCATTGAAAACTGTCTCAAGTGTATTCAACTCTCATATCACCGGTATACTAAAATAAACCGAGTCAATCTGTGTGGACAGATTCCCTGCCTGTAAATTCAGAGTTTGGCAGACCCATATAATATCTAAAATTTAACTCACACGTGCGACTATGAAAGTCGCCCAAAAAAAAAGCTGAAAATATATGTGCTTTTTGATTAACTAAACCAAAGGGGCAGTAGTCAGAAGTTACAATATGCATACGAAATAACCGAGAATAGCGGTTATTTCGCAATTAAGAACGTGGCGTATTAGATCTGGAATAGCTGGAAGGAGAGGGGATTCGAGTTTCTTGAACATCGATATGTAAATTATTTCCTGATTAAGGGGGGAAAAAGTATAAAATAATTTTCACGCATAAACGTGTTTTGAAGACTAATATAAAACTCTGAAAATAATGGATTAAGAAATATAGAAAGAATTTCTTCGAATAGGGGGAACGATCACTCTGGTTAAGTATTCGTAATAATTTTGAGTTTATAATAATTATTCGATCTTTTTTTATCTTGAATAGTTTTTCATCTCGTTATCAGATCCAAAAATTAAATGATAAGGATTCGCTTTCGTATGTCACATCTAGAAAATAACCGATCCCCAAACCGCAGAGATTTTTTACGCATACTCACTGTCCTGGGCGGCGCAGGAGTGGTAACCTCCTTTCTAAATGCCTGCGCAAGGATTGGGTTGGTAACCCCTGGAGTCGCAACCCCAACTGGAAACGCCCCAGCAAAAACCGCGACCGCAACCGACCGTTCTGAAAAGGTCTCCACCGAGACTCCCGTCATGAGTGAGCAGGAACAAAACAAACCCACACCAGAACCGTCGCAGGTCAAGAAGGCTGATGTTGTAAAAATAGTGCTTGTTAAAACTGCCGACCGGGCTGAAGGGGTTCGGCGGGCGGTGGAACTGCTCGGGATAAATCCGGTAAATGGAAAAACTGTTTTTCTAAAACCCAACTTCAACAGCGCCCATCCAGCGCCCGGTTCTACCCACCCGGATGTGCTGCGCGCCTTGGTTTTAAAACTGCAGGAGATGGGGGCAAACAGCATCACGGTCGGCGACCGCAGCGGGATGGGTGACACCAGGACGGTGATGGACCAGCTGGGTGTGTTTGCGATGGGGGAGGAACTGGGATTTAAAACGCTTGTATTTAATGAACTTGGATCTGACGGCTGGGTCAAACACCAGCCGGGTGGGAGCCACTGGCGGGACGGGTTCCTTTTCGCCCAGCCATGCCTTGATTGCGGTGCTATCGTGCAGGCATGCTGCCTGAAAACGCACCAGTACGGCGGGGTGTTCACCATGTCTCTGAAAAATTCGGTTGGCATGGTAGCGAAGGTGAATCCTGTTAGCGGGTATGACTATATGCGGGAACTGCACAGTTCAAGTGATCAGCGCAGGATGATCGCCGAAATCAACACTGCTTATTCGCCCGGGCTGGTTGTTATGGATGGGGTCGAAGCTTTCCGGAATGGCGGTCCCCATGAGGGTGAGCGCGTCTCTCCGGAACTGGTCCTGGCAGGGACGGACAGGGTGGCGCTCGATGCGGCAGGGGTGGCTGTCCTGCAGAAATTTAACGCCTTGAGAGATAAACCGGTTTTTGAACGTGAGCAGATTGCCCGGGCGGTGGAGTTAGGGCTTGGGGTGGATAGACCGGAGAAGATTGAATTCATCACCGGGGATACCCCGAGTCGTGAATACGCTTTTGAAATCAAGCAGATCTTGATGAATGGATGGAGCTAAATTGAAATTTATTGTGTTCAATCCCCAGGATGCGTTCAAGTTTGATGCTGAAGATGGGTAGAATTCGCTTTAGAAACGACATATACAAGCAAGCCGCACTCATCTCGATAATTATTCTTTTTGCTTTTGTACTCCGTTTTGTCAATTTAGGGTACTCGAATTACCAGAGGGAAGAGACAAGGGCGATGTTTCTTAAGGGGAAAAACCAATCTTCCATTGAATTTCTTCTGGATCAAAGAAAAGGTCCCGCCCAATTTCTCGTTTCGCGAGTAGTTCAGGTAATAAATCCGAGTTATCAAAACCAATTTATTTCACGACTTCCTTTTGCAGCAGCCAGTTTCCTATCGGTCATCTTTTTTTTTCTGTTTGTAAAAAATTTATACAATGACCTGATTGCTTTTTTCTCAACATTTTTCTTTG
>JBJYWI010000170.1:1103-4337 GCA_046259385.1 Anaerolineales bacterium | reverse complement strand
TTTCTTCTCGTTTCCTGTACAAACCTAACGGCAATCGATAAGAATTCTACCTGGGATTACTCTGATTTAATTGCGCTTGATCCGTCTGATTCTACCAATCCGGAGATGGATATTATCGCGGTTTATACACGCCAAATAAATGATGAAATTCAGATAAGATTGGATTTTCTGGATCAAGGCGACAATGTCTCCTACGACCTTCACCTTGCGTTTGATACCATTCCGGGAGGCAATATCCAGTCTTATTTGAAATATCAAAGCGATTTAAAATGGGAAACATGGATAAAAATTCCATCCTACGGTGATATTCAGGTTTTTACAAGTGAAGGAAATTATAAAAAGGAATGGGGAATCCAGGTCTTCCGTGATCCGGAAAATGACTCTATCGTAATTAAGATCAATCGGAAAGCGCTGTTTGGGCTTCACCGGGCTCGCTGGGAAAAACCTGGTTTTGTATTTCAGGTGTCCACGACTGAACCAAACTCAAACGAGATCGCCGACGCGACCGAAATTATTAATACAAACAGCAGCCCACCCAAACCTGTTCATGTATTATTCACCTTTTGGAACACCCTACCAGGTTACAGCCCGTCTCAGGTTTTACGAAAGTGGGATGGCGCCCATACCGGACCATTCGGCGGCAGGCATGGTCTGTATAATCTACTGCGAACAGCCCGCAGCAACCAGATACCGCTTATTCTGCTGGATTTAAAATACCCCTCCACTCTTGCCGCGCTGGATGCTTTTGGAGGTCTCGAAACTATCCGCCAGATGGAAGAGGAAGATCTTCTACTTCTTCCGCTGCCGCTCCCAGACAGTCGTTATTCGCCCCTGTTATTAGATCAAAGCATACTGGATACTTGGATACAAAATGTCGAAAATAACGTAAAATCCTATGGTTTAAAGCCATCTACCAGCTTGTTTAACCCAGATGCAGGGTCAATATCCCAGGATGGATTCCCGATTGTATTCCAGTATATTGACGAAGAATCTAGATCCAGTTTTATTCACGGTCAAATTAATCAAATTGGTAATACGAAGACGATCTCCCTGACTGATCTCCAGAATTCAAGGTCTGATCAACAAGTCGATTCCGAAGGAATGACCCTGCAAATACGCCAGATTATGGTTTCAGAGGCTGTCTCCGCCAATCATTCCCACCAGGCAGATAGCGATCGTATCTTGATTCTCGGTGGGGAATTACCTGGCAGCTCTTGGGGAGTTCCTGAGGTCGGACGTGCCGCGTTCGAATATATTGCCACTCATCCTTGGATCAAACCGGTCGATCTGGATTTGCTGAAAAGTATCAAAACGGAGATAAAACAGGGGGGATCCCCGGAGTCTAATGCAGATTACTCTCACCAGGTAAATAGTCAAAATCAATATTTTCCCAGAGGTGAATTAGAGAGTCTCCTTTCTGCAGTTAAAAATTTACCAGATAACACGATAACAAAAGCCGCAGTTGATTCATATGATTCTTTTTTCTATCCTGTCTACCCTTTCAACAATAAACTAGTTGAACTGAGAAGAAACTACATTCCAAATCTATGGACTCTTGTTCAAGCGGCGAATTGGGCTGAGAATCCTTACGAAATAATCACCTGTGAAAAGGATATTGATCGGGATGGTTTTAGCGAATGTTTGCTGGTCTCAAAAAATGTATTTGCAGTTATAGAAACGGAGGGCGGTTATTTATCCTTTTTATTTATTAAAAAAACAAACCAGACCCACCAGATAATTGGTCCCTCATCACAATTCATAACCGGGACTACCGATCCCGCTTTCTGGGATATAAACAAAGGTGTTCGGGCCGATCCAAGAGTTCTGCTTGGGGCATTCGAAGATCAGGGAATTACATATAAAGCAGAAATAGGTGAGAACTCGATTACGCTCCCAAGCAATTCTACAAAAAATAACAAGTCATTCCGGTTGCTGGAAAATGGTTTAGAAGTGAAATACTCAGGAATGAAAACGGGAGGTACCCTAACAAAAATCCCCCTTGCAACGGATCCATGGATTTTTTTCAATAATCAGGGAGAAAATGTAATTACCTATACGAAATACCCTGATTCTATTGAAATAAAAATGCCTGGAGGCGACCTTCTCCAGGTGTCTTCCTCTGCTGAGATGGAGTTCGAAACCTCTTTGGATAAAAAAGATTTCTTCCAGCGCACTGAGAACCCAAATTTTGATTATCCGCCCGGTTTCTACCTCCCATACCCCTTATCACTGATAAACATAACCAACGATCCCAATATTTCTACCATTATCCGCGTCCTGGAATAAATATTTGTTAAAATAACGGGGGAATGGATTGGATCAAAATTTAATGAAAATAAAGCTTCGTATATATTAGATAGGAACTACCTCAGGATGAATATAAATTCCTTTAATGCTTTCCAGGAAGAAGTAAATTTATTACAAAAGGATGGAAAATACACCCGAGCATTAGAACTTATCACAAGTAAAAAAGAGAATTTTCCATCCAAATATGGGTTGATAAATTACTGGATGATTTCGCTCTATTCGCTGACTGGTGATACTGCACAATCACTAAAAATATTCGAACAGACACTCTCAACCGGGTTCTGGTACAGTGATTTATTGCTTCGCAAGAATGCTGATCTTAAATCCCTTCAGGGATTGGAACACTTCGAGAATTTGATCAAAATAAATAAAAAAAACCGGACACTTGATGAAAGTCATCTGTTTCCACTTCTAATTCTGCGATCCGAGGGTTCATGTATATCCTCCGCAGAGCCCTGTCCTTTGTTGGTAGGAATCCATGCGAACTATACCACTGCCGCAGATTCGTTAGAATTTTGGCGCGCCGCAACAAAGAATAGCTATCTTGTTGCTGCGCCGCAGTCTTCCCAAGCGCTTTGGAAAGGTGCATATATCTGGGAGGATCTGGTAGCTTCCTCGACCGAAATTATTGGTCACCTCCAATCGTTAGGTGATAAATTTGAAATCGACCCGGGAGATTCCATCATTTCGGGTATCAGACAGGGAGCTGAAATTTGTATAAAACTAGCTCTATCGGGAAAAATTCAGGTAAAAGGATTTATATTAATTAATCCGGATTTATCTTTTTTATTACACACCGATCTTTTCACGCTCGGGATGGAACCGATTTATCTTGATGACAAAGGAGAAATAGATCTGCGGGGTTACATCATCAAAGCAGCAGAAATAGAACGGCAGCGTAGGAAGAAAGAAAATGCAAAGAACACT
>JBJYWI010000170.1:0-1093 GCA_046259385.1 Anaerolineales bacterium | reverse complement strand
CAAAGCAGCAGATATAGAATCCCTGGGAGAAGATACCCTAGAAGCATTCATGGATTCCATGGTAGAACTTGGTATCAAATGTAAATTAGATTTCGTCCCTCATGCAGGTTATGAATATGTACCTGACTATGATCAATATCTGTTGACGGCGATAGATTTTATCGTTCAGGCTTGAGTTCACTTATAAAGATTACGTGTTTGGATAATTTTATATACCTTATCCGGAAGAAAGTACCGGTAAGGACGTTCACTTGAGATCCGTTTCCGGATTTGGGAAGAAGAAATTTCAAGAAGAGGAGTGGGGATAAAGCGGATTTTTCCAATTATTCCAGGAAGTTGAGATTCGATTTCAACAAGATCTGGTTCGTTTCCAGGCCGGCACATTACCCCAATTTCATCGCAGGCATCAACTAGTTTTTGTGAATTATGCCAGCTCGGTAATGTGATCAAAGAATCCCCACCAATTAGATAAATCAAGGTATCAGATGGATATTTTTGATGTAAGAGAAGTATTGTCTCATCTGCAAAATGAGGTGGGGAACGGTTAATATCAATATTTGAAAAGATAAAATTCCTATCGTCATCTACTATTGCTTCCACCATACTCAATCTATCAGCAAGTGGTGCCATTTCCTGAAGAGGTTTATGCGGTGGGTCTGGCGTTAATACCCAAAGAACTAAATCGAGATCCAATATCTTGATTGATTCGGAAGCGAGAATCTGGTGCCCGACATGCGGAGGGTCGAACGTTCCTCCAAAAATTCCCAATCTGCTTTTCAATCGTTCCACTCCAGGATATAGTCGCCAATATATATTGTATCCCCGGTCCGCACACCTGCTTCTCGTAAAGCTGCATCTATACCGAGATTTTCAAGAATGTGTTGAAACCTTCTAATAGATTCGAACTGATCCCAATAAGTCATATGTGCTGCCCTCTCTATCGCTGCGCCTGAGATTCGATAACCATCTTCCTCATGTATAATCTCAAATTTGCCTGGATCTGAGCTAACGCGGTAAATTGGTTTCTCCACCGTTTCAACCTATGCTGGAAGTCTACCAAGTATATGACTAGTTATGTTAATTAACTTATTAA
>JBJYWI010000169.1:9068-33603 GCA_046259385.1 Anaerolineales bacterium | reverse complement strand
TTTTTTATACCGTTTCTGGTGGTGGGTCTCACCATTTATCCGGTCAAAGAACGGCGAAATATTTTGAATCTGGTGATCTACCGCCTTCTTCAAGTGCGAAGAATAGCCGCCAAAGGTCACCGGGGTCAAATAGACCGTAAGGTCGCTGTTGACAATAGCTTCTGCAATAACTCGATTGTCGTCATCGACATTGCAGACTCCGGGGCTGCGCACCCAGCAGAAAAAATCACCTGCGCAGTTTCCGATCTTCATTTCGCGCAGCAATATATGCTCAATTTCCCAACCATTTGCGCCAAGCTGCTTATACAGGGCTTCCTGCACCCGCTCTCCAACTGGATCTTTTTTATTTGAACCATCTAAAATAACCGCTTTCATATTTATCCTTTTTTTCTTAAGATTTTCTCCTTTAACAACCGGTGCTTTATTATTTTCATTCTTTAATAAACTGCCGGTTAATAGCATCCATCTCGTACATATACAGACCCTTTCCATCAGGTCCGAATGGCGGCAGGTTGCCTGCAATCTCGAGAGAGACTATTCCGTGAACCCTAGCCCATATCAGCACTGCCACGGATAGACTCAGAATATCAATGTCTCCGCCGTAAATTTTCCAGGCTTCAAAGCTGAATTTGAATTCTTGCTTGACCTCAGGAAAATCAGGTGCATTCAGTTTTCCTTCCATGCGCAAAGCCTCTATCACGCTTGTCAGGGCGCGGATCGAACGCGCCGCGGATGGCAGCACTTGATCAATCGGAGCCTGGTAACCGGGTATTGGAGTCCCAAAGATAAGCTGATAACGCTGTGGATAGGTCAATGCCCAGTTACGGTATGCCATTCCAACCGCTTCCAGCCGCTCCGCAAGCTTATGTTCCGGGACAGCTTCACAAGCTTCGAGCTGCCAGTCGCCAAATGAGGTGTATGCAGCGACTATCAGGGATGTCACCAGGGAATCCCGGTCCGGAAAGTAGTTGTAAATTGCTGGAGCGGTGATTTTAAGCTGGCGGGCGATCGCCCGCAAACTGAGCGCGGCCGCGCCTTTCTCAGCAATATGCCGCCAGGCTGTTTCCTTGATTGCCTCCGGCAGGTTCGGAATTTGTTCCTTCTTGGTAGGTCTCGCCATATAACCATCCTTTTTAAATAAACGCTGTAAATATACACTGTATATTTAATTTTGTCAAGAAATTTAGGGAATTGGATTTTGCATGTATAATCCAAGATACCTGCAGTACAATCTGATATGCTCCTGTATCCTATTAGCGATAACAATTGGATACTGGTTGGCTGGCGCAATTCTGCTCAAAACAAATCTCCCGCTTCACTGCTCTTTCATTTATAAAATCCCTTGCTTTATAATTATTGACCACATAATTGCCAATTTGACGGCGGGAAATAAACCATTTATTTTTAAAGAAATGCAAAATTCACCTGTGAATATTGAATATAACGGTCCAAAAACAGAAGGAAACCAGACTTATCTTTTAACCGAATTTAAAGGGGAGAAAGAAATAAAATGCTTCCAGATTTGATCTTAATTTTTATCTTGATTATTCTAAACGGCTTCTTTGCAGCTTCTGAGATTGCGGTGGTTTCCGCCAGGGAAGTAAGGCTGCAGACCCAGGCAGAAGCAGGAAACCTGCGCGCAGCCCAGGCGCTCCGGTTGCGGAGAAAACCGGGGGAATTTTTAACAACTGTACAGGTAGGAATAACCCTGGTCGCCACCTTGGCTTCGGCGGTCGGCGGCATTGAAGCAGCCCGCTGGCTGGCTCCATTAATTACCCGGGTTCCGGTTCTGGAGCCGTATTCCTCCCAGATCGCCCTGGTGCTGGTTGTTCTGACACTTTCATATGTCTCACTGCTGCTGGGAGAATTAGTCCCCAAGCGGATGGCTATCCGCCAACCGGAAGACTGGGCTATCTCAGTCGCTGCTGTATTCGAATTTCTATCCCGGATAGCTGCCTGGCCGGTCCGCTTTCTGATCGCCTCAGCGGACCTCGTTATGCGAATTTGGGGTGATGAAAGCGGAGTGGATGAGAGTATCAGTCCCGAGGAAATCGAAGTTCTGGTGCGTCGTGGAACCGCCCAGGGCATTCTTCTGCCGGTCCAGGAGCTCATGATCACCCGTTCACTCGATTTTTCCAGGCAGGCTGTCCGGGATGTCATGACACCGCGCCCGAAAATCGTTGCGCTTGAAGTGGAAACCCCTATCCCGGCAGCCCTGCAGGTCGCAAGAGAAAGCGGGCATTCTCGTTTTCCTGTATATCTCGGCGACCTGGACCAGATTCTCGGCTATATTCATGTCAAGGATCTCTTCTGGGCAGAACCGGGTCAACGAATTGAAGAACTTATGCGCCAGTTGGTATTTATCCCTGAAGGCGCCAACCTGCCGGATGTCTCTTCCCAGCTCACTCAATCACAGCTCTACATGGGCATAGTATTGGATGAATTTGGCGGGACCACCGGTCTTGTCACACTGGAAGACATTATGGAGGTTGTGGTCGGCGAGATCGAAGACGAATACAGCCCTGTCGCTGAAGTTCCAGAACGAGGAAAATCAGGCGAATGGAGTCTGCCGGGTGATCTCCCAATCACCAGCCTTTCGGATCTGATTAACCTCAAACTAGAACCCGGCGGCGTATACAATACCCTGGCCGGATTCGTTATGGCAGAATTGGGGCATATCCCGCAGGAGGGCGATTCGCTTCTTTATCAGGGATACAGGTTTACAGTTGATGAGATGGACCGGCTCCGGATAAAGGCTATACGGGTTCAGCAGTCGGATGCTGGAAAAGAGTCCAGGCTTACATTGGAATGATGGATCATCATCCATAGAAAAGAAGAAATACTACCTGCTTTGGACCCTGCGGGATTTTGATGTGAACATATTCTTAATGTGCTCATCCAGTACTCGCTGATTTCCCCCGTTCTATACAGGAAGTTTTATCCAGGATTCATGTTGGTTTTTGACTTCGCAGGTATTGAAATTCCAGAACTGCAATTGTCACAAAAGTGAGGGGCAGCATAAAAGCTGCCATCACAAAACTGAATGTAGATAATGCGTCATGCTCAGTTGCTTCAAGGATCAGGTAAAGCGTATAAGCCAGATAATAGCCGAAAAATAAGGCACCTTCCCAGCGTGCAATCCGGTAGTTCAGAAAAAAAATCGGCAGGCATGCGACCGCTACCGTGATCATTATGGGAAGATCAAAAGCCAGAATAGAAGGGGGAACGATAACACCTTCCGGAGTAATCAGGGAAACAATACCGAGCACGGCAAGAATATTGTAAATATTACTTCCAATAATATTTCCCACAGCAATATCCTGTTCACCCCGGATGCTGGCAGTGATGGAAGTAACCACTTCGGGCATCCCTGTACCGAGTGCCACAACGGTCAAGCCTATGATCAATTCGCTCAACCCCAATGCGAGCGCAAGGGAGCGGGCACCTTCTACCAACCAGTCCGATCCAAACGCCAATAAACAGAACCCGGTAATGACAAAAACAACTTGCAGCAGCGCCTGGGGCAGATTCCGGCATTCCTCGTTTCCAAATTCCTGAGCATACTCATCTTTGACATATTTACTTTCGCTGCGGCTCTGGCGGATGGCAAATAATGTGTAAACGACAAGCCCGGAAAATAAGATAAAACCATCCACCCGCCCCAGCCTGCCGTCCAGGCTGAACATGAACAGCAAAACAGATACAGCAATCATAATAGGCACATCCAGCCGCACCAATTGCTGTTTGATCGCCACGGGCAGTATGATTGCAGTGATTCCCAGGATAAAAAGCACATTAATAATATTGCTGCCGATAATATTGCCGACTCCGATATCCCCGCTGCCGCTCAAACTGGACTGAAATGCCACAGCCAGCTCGGGTGTACTGCTTCCCAACGCCACAAAAGTTAAACCTACAACCAGTGGTGAAATTCCAATCGTGTATGCCAGCTTTGAGGCACCTCGCACCAACAATTCCGCGCCCAGAATTAACAACCCAAAACCCCCTACCAGCTGTAAGAAAAAATTTTGATCCACCAGTTACCCCTTGCCTGTTCAGGCTTTATTCAAAAGCTATCAGGCTGCCTGTAAAAATGCGAAAATAAACGCTAACAGGAAAACAACGATTCCAATAAATACTGCAAGCCAGGTTGATATTTTTTGCCTCACTTGTATCCCCTCCTAAACCAGGTTGAAACGTTCAGAATGAAAATCGCCCAGAGAAAACCCGATATCAGGCAAGATTTTTTCCACTGCATCCATCATCGGAGGCGGTCCACAGATAAATACTTCATAAAAATTTTTTTGGCGCTCCTTGGGCAGGCGGCGTTCCAGAATATCCCGGGAAACAAATCCGCTCTCACCCTGCCAACCTTCAGGGGGATCGAACAGCACATGAACTACTTCCAGATTCAAATGATCCCCCAAAGCTTCAATCTCTTCCCGAAATGTTATTTCTTCCCAACGATTATTGGCATAGATAAGCACCAGGGGGCGCGCATCCTGGCGCGCCTTCATTGTGCGCATCATACTCATTATGGGTGTTATACCGATTCCCCCGGCGATGAATATATAACCCTTTGCATGGGTATGGCGGTCGATGCTGAAGGCTCCAAAGGGACCGTCAAGAAAAACCGGCTCTCCGGGCTGCAACTCTTTGATTCTGCTGGTAAAGTCACCGAGTTCTTTGATTGTGAAAGACACCTTCTCAGGTTCTGCAGCGCTGGAGGAGATCGAAAAAGGGTGCTCTTTATCAGCAAATGGAGAAACCCACGCAGTTAACCAGGCAAACTGTCCAGGGATAAAGCGCATCCCCGCATGTCCCACAGGAGTGACCGTAAGTGTCCATGCGCTTCCACGCTCCTGCCTTACCTGATCAACCTGGTATGGTTTTCGGATGAGCAATACTGGTTTCAGAATACGAGTATAAGCCAGCAAACTAACCCAGAATGCCCCATAACCAAGCCAGAGAGCCTGCTTGATGGCTGTATTAATATAATGCCCTGCCAGGATGATATGGATCATCGCCAGAATCACCGCAGCAACTGCCAGAATTCCATGCCAGATTCGCCATTTGTTATACTCAATCTTTAGAGGCTTTCGCCATACGGATGTAACAACCACAATAACCAGAGTTGCTATTGCAGCAACACCCGCTCTTGCACGCCATGGGGCACTGAAGATATTGAGCAATTTGATCGTCTCGGGCGAAAAAATAAACAGCAGGATCGGATGGATTAGTATCAGCAGGAGGGCTACAAAGGATATCTCTCTATGAAAATGGTAGACAATGTCTGCTCCATACGGCGCTTTAATGACCTTGAATCGGGAAGTCAGTACAAATTGAAGCACCATCATTGCCAATCCTGCAAATCCAAGCGCGACGGAAAATTCCCGCCAGAATTCTCTCCCCTCAGGAACCGGTCCAATCAACAAAATGATCAACGGAGCGCTTACAAGAATGATATATAAAAAAATCCAGAAAATCCCCTGAATCCAGAGTTTTTTTCTCATTCAAAGTACCCTTTTATTATTCAAAACAAGATTAACAAATTTAGCCGGCAGTAAACACTACAGGTTCGACTTGTCATTTTTAATTCAAATCGCGTCTTCGATTGATCCATTTTTCAAGTTCCACGACCAAATAACCGATAAAACCCACCAGTATTATCCTAGCCCAGGTTTCAATTCCGATCGGCTCGCTTATGAAAATGCGGTTCATAAATGGGGCATAAGTAAATAATAGTTGCAGGAAGATCATCACTACAACGCCAATAATAATCCAAATATTTGAAAACAAGCCGATCCCGAACGGGGAATACTTGAGAGAACGACAATTAAACAAATAAAAAATCTCAACCACAACAACCACATTGACCGCGATTGTCCGAGCTTGTGCAACGCTTCCCCCCTGAAGTAAATCCCACTCAAACAATCCAAATGCCCCAATCAGTATGATCATACCGACCAGCAAAATACGGATGATAAGTTCGCGGGTTAAAATCGGGGTTTGCGGGTCGCGTGGAGGTCTTTTCATAATTCCCGGTTCTTTCGGCTCGAGCGCCAGCACAATCCCCAGGACGCCAACAGTTGTCATGTTTATCCAGAGAATATGGACAGGAAGAATGGGCAGCGCAATTCCCAGAAATACAGCCAGCAGAATGATCAATCCTTCCCCTAGGTTGGTCGGCAGTGTCCATGTGATGATTTTTGTCAGATTGTCAAAGACCCCTCTACCCTCTTCAACAGCAGCCTCAATCGAGGCAAAATTATCATCGGTCAGCACCATATCTGCCGATTCCTTGGCAACGTCAGTACCAGTGATACCCATTGCGACGCCGACATCAGCCTGCTTAAGTGCCGGAGCGTCATTAACTCCATCTCCAGTCATGGAGACAACCCGATCGTTGGCTTGCAGCGCCTCTACAAGTCGTAGTTTCTGCTCCGGCGAGACGCGCGCAAATACAGTGGTATTTTCGACCAGATCGATCATATCCTCATCACAGCATTCACCCAGCTCGTAACCTGTAATCACCTGGTCTCCGTTTTCGCTTCCCGCAAGATCAATCAATCCAAGCTGTCCAGCAATCGCTTTTGCTGTAAGGGCATGGTCGCCAGTGATCATCTTCACTTGGATACCCGCGTCTAGACAGGTTTGCACTGCATCGATCGCTTCCGGACGGGGCGGGTCTATCATCGCTTGCAGCCCTAAAAAAGTAAGATTCTTTGCTACATCATCGTGATCCAAGGTTTCTTTTTCGGCAGGCACTGAGTCGCAGGCAAAAGCCAGGACCCGCAAACCCTGGGCTGCCATTACTTCTGCCTCTTCCAGGATGGTGTCAGCCCGGAGCGGTATTGCCTGCCCCCGGAGTCCAAGCGATGTATCACATCTTCTCAAAACAACCTCAACCGCTCCTTTCAGGTAAATAATTCCGGAACTCTCTGAATTCATTCTGTGCAGGGTCGCCATATACTGGTGTTCAGATTCAAATGGAATTGTATCCAACCGTGGCATATTCAGATCTTCTGCATCCAGCCCCGCTTTCCTGGCTGCTACGATCAAAGCAACCTCTGTAGGATCACCCTGCGCTTCCCAAATATTCCCTTCTTTCACCAGGAAGCTGTCATTACATAACAGCCCAGCCTTGAGGCACTCAACTAACGCGCCTGACGGCACTGCTACCGGGGAAAGCTGCTCTCCTTCCTCGTCCAGCTGAATTATCTCGCCAGCCGGTTCGTATCCAGCGCCTTCAACATGGTAATTTACTCCTGCAGCGGCAATGATTCTGACTGTCATCTGATTCTGGGTAAGGGTGCCGGTTTTATCCGAGCAAATCGTTGTTACACTTCCCAGGGTTTCCACTGCAGGTAGTTTGCGGATGATCGCTTGGCGCCGCGCCATGCGCGAAACACCTATCGCTAGTGTCACAGTGAGGGCGGCAGGCAATCCTTCAGGAATCATGCCAACCGCCAGGGCGATTGTCGCGGTCAGGGATTCGATAGCAGGCTGCCCTCTGTACACACCCACCCCAAACGTGACCGCGGCAAGTATAAGGATTGCGTACAGGATAAGGCGGCTGAATTGTTCAATTTTTCTGGTAAGCGGCGTGGCTAGCTCTTGCGCAGATGAAATAAGGCTCGAAATCTGACCAATCTCTGTGTCATCACCGGTGGCTGTCACAACACCCTTCCCAAATCCGTAGGTGACAAGCGTTGATGCGTATGCCATATTACTGCGTTCAGCCAGGGGCATATCTGGTTCCAGCGTGATTTCCGACGTTTTTTGAACGGACAGCGACTCTCCAGTAAGGCTGGCTTCTGCTATTTGCAGATCGCGCGATCTGAGAATCCGCAAATCCGCGGGCACTTTGTCGCCCGCCTGGATCGAAACAATATCTCCCGGAACCAGTTCAGCAGCGTCAAGTCGTATGGTTTCACCTGCCCTCAGGACAGTTGCCTCTGTTTTCATTGTACGGGCGAGAGATTCAATTGCCGCTTCCGCTTTTGATTCCTGGATATAGCCAATGATGGCATTCACCAGGACAACGCCCAGGATAATAAAAGCATCCACCAGATCTTTTACCACAGCCGTGATTACGGTAGCAGCAAGAAGGATGTAAATCAGAGGGTTATTAAACTGGCTCAAGAACCGGATAAAAGCGCTTTTTCTTGCCCTGGGAGTTAACCGGTTTGGACCGAACCTTTCCTGGCGGCGGCGAATATCAAATAAATCCAGACCGACATCGGCGTCTGTTTCCAGGAGTTGGATGACTTCACCCTCTGGAAGATGATGCCAGTGTTTTCCAAGTAATACCTGCAATTTTCACCTTTCTCTTTTTACGATTAAAATCCAGCCGGTGTCCAATTGATCTTCCAAGTCCACGAATCATTCAGTACTTGGAAACCCGCTATGAATTAAAGAACGCCTGAAAAGCTTTTGCTCAAGCTCTCCGTCAATTTGTTTCCGTCGCGGGAACAACCATCACAGGGATTTTTGAGCCCCTAATTACATGATCTGTTATGCTACCCAATAGCCAGCGGGAGATTCCGCTCTCACCGCGTGTGCACATTATGATGAGATCGATTTCCTGTTGTTCAGAAAAAAGGACGATCTCCCTGTAGGGAACGCCAATCAGGCTGAATATTTTGACCGTTCTACTCTCATCCCTGATTTTTTCCGCAATGTCCTTCAGGTAATCATCTGCCAGAACTCTTAATTGCTCTTCTGTGTTCTGAATGGCGGAAAGGGTTGCTAAGCCTGTTCGATATGACTTTGTCAGCGGGTTCACCACCCGCAGCAGATAGAGTTCAGCTCTAAAATGCTTTGCCAAGCCTGCCGCGACTGGAATAGCCTGCTCTGACATTATCGAACCATCAAGAGTGAGCAAGATCCGTTTGTACAAAATCCTATCCTCCTGCTATTTACTGATGCCTTTACAGCGATTAAAGGCTAACGGAGACCGGTGATGTAATTTTCCAACTGTTTGACAAAGAACTGCAGTTCTTCAATCAAATCGCTTACAACATCGCCGATAGAAATGATCCCAATCATGCTGCCTTCCTCAAATACTGGGAGATGGCGTATTCGATTATCCGTCATGATGGACATACATTCCCTTACAGATTGTTCCGGTGATACGATGATTAAATCCTCGGTCATCACATCATCAATGATAACCGATTCGGGCATGAGATTCATTAAGCCCACTTTGCGGGCATGGTCTCTTTCTGTGAAGATCCCGACAACATCACTACCCTCTGTGACTACAAGCGAACCAACCTTTTTTTCCGCCATCAGATGCATAGCATCCAATACTGTGGATCCTCTTTTTATGGTCCAGACCTGACCACCCTTGATCCCGAGAAGGAATTTTACATTGTTCATATACGTGTCCTTTTATTAAAATGGTGAATCGTGATTAATTAACCCCTGTCGTTACAGGAGAGAGCGCAAGAATGAAAATGCTCCAGGCGGAGTACATATGAAATTCTCAAATTCTATCACCTGAAGTTTTTCCGGCAATTATACGTCTATTTTTTACACTGTGAAGATTATATCGCAGGAAAATCACGGATCACACCATATTAGCCGGATGGGAATGCAGATTGCTTTCAAGTTTAATAAATCTGCACACTTTTTTCCGATATTCAAAAAAACTTCTTTCTTTCTAACCAACCTTCATTATTAAACAATGATGCATAAATCCGGTCACACAATTTTACAGATATTCTGACGCGGCTAGCTTTCTTGCTCAAATATTTTTTACCTAGTTATCTCAGGCTCTTGACGCCATCCGCTTTTACCTATAAAATCAATGTGTTAGTGATAATTATTTTCAGTTACGGGGACTTTGAGTATGAGAACACTGTTTGCGATCCTGATCATTTTCTTACTGGTAGGCTGCGCCTCCCAAGCGACTACTGTTCAACCCCTTGAAGACGTAAAAGACCTGTCAGTGGTTGCTACCACCAATATCCTCGGCGACGTTGTCTCCCGGGTAGGGGGAGACAACATCCATCTTTCCGTTCTTCTTCCTGTTGGGAGCGATCCACACAGTTTTGAACCCAACCCGCAGGATGTCGCCAAGCTTGCAGGTGCCGATCTGGTTTTTGCAAACGGCGCCGGGCTGGAAGTTTTTCTGGACAATTTGCTCGAGAGTTCCGGAGTTGGCAAGAGGGTGGTTTATGTCTCTGAAGGGATTGACCTGCACAGTCAGGGAGATGATCTCCAGGATGTCGACCCACACGTCTGGACTGATCCAAACAATGTGAAGATTTGGGTGAACAATATCGAGCGCGCCCTGAGCCAGGCTGATCCGGCGAACGCTGGAGAATATGCCGCAAATGCACATGCATACCGGGCAGAACTTGATAAACTGGATGCCTGGATCCGCACCAAGGTAGCTGCGATTCCGCCTGAAAACCGCTTAATTGTGACTGATCATACCCTCCTGGATTATTTTGTTGAGCAATACGGCTTCAAGCAGGTAGGGGCAATTGTGCCTGGATACAGCAGTCTGGCTGAGCCCACCGCCCAGGAACTCGCCCGGATTGAAGACGCCATCGCCGAGCTGGGCGTAAAGGCAGTTTTTGTCGGCAAAACCGTCAACCCCGCTCTCGCCGAGCGCCTTTCACAGGACACTGGCGTGCAGCTGATATTTTTCTATACGGGTTCACTCAGCGACCCGGACGGGGATGCCGGATCATACCTCGACTACATGCGCTACAATACAAACGCCATCGTGGATGCGCTTCGCTGACAGAAACCATCAGGCGAGCTGACAAAACAGGTCCCGGAATTGGACTGTTCTATTGATAAATGCCCGTTTTATTGACCGGCTCGATCAGCAAGATCGTTTCTTTTCGTTTTCATCAGGGGGATTTTTATCCGGTAAGCTGCTGAAGCCAGCGCATGGCTGATTACCGGTCCCGAGACCAGCAGCAATGAGATCAGTACCAATCCCTTACCAAAACTGAGTGGAGTATACAGAACAGCAGCTACCATAAGCAGTACAACACCAAAAACACTCACTTTTGCGGATGCATGCAATCTGGTGTATACATCCGGAAATCGAATATAGCCCAGAACTCCGGTGAGGGAAAAAAGTGTCCCAATCGTTACCGCCAGTATCGCTATTATGATTGAAATGTCCTCCATTATTCTGCTCCTGCAAACTTTTCCGGTAGGTTAATTTCTATCCCAGATGCTCCTGCATCAATCAGATTCATATAAAGCTGCAATTAGAACATCTGTTCATCTGCAATATATTTTGCCAGGGCAATCGTGGATACAAAACCCAGGGCATCCAAACCGACTGCCACGTCAATAAAAATGCTGTTTCTTTCAAACAATGCAATCAGAATAAGAATTGCTAGGGTGAGGGTGCTGATCAAGTCAGTACCCATCAAGCGATCGATTATGTTCTCGCCCTGCCAGACCCGCCATACACTTACTCCGATCAGAAGTATATGGATAAAGAGGGAAATATAAAGGACAATTAAAAGCAGCGTTTCAAGCATTTTTCTCTTTTTATATTTGAATTATTGAAAGATCTTACTCAACAAATCACTTCTCAACTTCTGTGCCTGCTGCCGGTACCTCGTACCTGGACGGATATCGAGGATATGAGTATACATTACACCTTGGTCATCGATTTCAACAACCATTTCACCGGGTGCCAGGCTGATTGAATGGGCGCTTAGAGCAGTAGCCAGTTCCGAATCACACTTAGATGGTATCGCGATTACACCTGGATTAATATCAATTCTCCGGCTCAATACCAATCTGGCGACCATCAACCCCCCGCTGATAACATCGTAAATTAAAATCCCCAAGTACCTGATGAATGCCAGTGCTGTTGATGGAAACCTTCGCCATGAGAACTGTTTAATCTCCGGTTTTAGAAGTATGGATATCCCGACCGCTATCACAACGCCGGCAAGGATATTTAATGGTTCTGGATTGGCGGTTAACAACAGGTAAATAATTGTATTAAAAATTACAAATGGTAAATAGCGCATTTTTACCCTCCAGCAATCATTACTACTGCCGGGCCAAGAACCGCCTGTAGATAATTCATGGGATCCTGAAGCCACACGCCTGCTGTCTGGCTGATCTGGACAAGCGGTTCAGCCCATATTCCGAAAGCCAGGATGAGGACGATCAAAACGGCTGGGGCAATCAACCGGTCACCCTCTGGCTTTATTGAGCTGCCAACCTTTTTTGGGAGCCACCAGATTTTCTGGAAGGCGCGCATTGTATATATTAGCGACAGAACACCGCCTAACCCAAGCAGAATCAGCACAGCGTATTCACCCAGAGCAGCGCCGCTGTTAAAAATTAAATATTTGCTGATAAAACCGTTCGTGGGTGGAATCCCAGCAAGCGCCAGACCGCCGATAAAAAACAGGAGCCCAGCAAAAGGCATGTGCTTCCCAGTTCCCATCAGGATATCAAATGCGGCAGACTTTTCACCAGTCCGGCTGGCAACCGAACCAGCCAGCATCAGCATGGCGGATTTGATCAAACTGTGGTTGAAGGCAAAAACCAGGGCGGCTGCGATTGAAAGCGGTGTGTTCCAGCTGATCCCCACCAGGATAAAACCGACCTGCGCCAGGGTTGAATAAGCCAGCATCCGTTTGGCATTGTGTGTGCCGATTGCCGATAAACCCCCAAAAAAAACGCTGAAAATTCCAACACTAATTAATAGAATTCGGATCTGCAGAGATTGTTGAACAAATAATAAAGTGGTCATTCGCAGGAATCCGTAAATTCCGAGTTTAACCACCACCGAAGAGAGCATGGCGCTGACTGGGGTTGAGGATGCGGAATGGAAATCTGGCTGCCAGAAATGAAATGGAAAAACGGCGCTTTTTACCATAAATGTCGCTGAAAGAAGCCCGATCGCAACCGGCAGCAGCGGCGCTGCAGGGTTTAAACGAATTCGCATCGCAAGGTCTGCCAAGTTTAACGAACCATATGATATGTACAGGCAGCCTATTGCCAGCAGCAAAAATGTTGACGCCAGCAGGCTGATATAGTAATACTTATATGCTGCCTCTGCCCCATAACGATCATCCGAGATCGCGGTTAACACTGTTCCGGAAATAACTAGCAGTTCCGCAAACACAAAAAGATTAAAAAGATCGCCGCTAAGAAAGGCGCCTGTCAGCCCTACTGCCAGGCACAAAAACAGTGGATAGAAAGTGGGATACTGGATGGCTTTATCCCTTGCTCCCATTGAATAAATGATACCCATCAAGAGCACAAGCTGGCTCATTAGTACCATGAAAGTTGATAAAGGATCGGCTACCAGAGAAATGCCGTATGGAGCTACCCAACCGCCAAGGTGATAAACAGCAGCGGTTTTGCTTTGCCAAACCTGTAACAAAAGCCAGAAACTGCATAACAGTGACACAAGCATCACAAAAAACGCCAACCGCCTTTGCCAGGATTTCCATGGGCGCAGAAGCAGTATCAGAAAAGCGCCTGTTAGCGGGATTAATACTGGAAGTAGGATTAGCTGCCTGGGTTCCATTTGTAAACTCGTATCCACCTAAGCTTTTAATTCTTCAATCCCTGGATTTCATCCAGGTCGCTGGTCTTATAACGCGATGAGATGACGTTGAGTATCGAGAGTACAAAAGCAATGCCTCCCATGCTTATCACGATTGCTGTGAGCACTAACGCTTGCGGCAGGGCATCGCTGTGCAGTTCCTGAGGCGTATCGGTATACGCTGGAAATATTCCCGGAAAGGCACCCGAACTCAGTAGAAATAAATTAATCGCATTCGACAAAATGATTAAGCCCATTGCCGAGCGAATTACATTCCGGCGCAACATCTGGAAAATTCCAATCGCAAAAAGAATCCCAATCGCTGCTGTTGTCAAGTATTCCATTTCAATTCTCCTGTTTCAAGACCCCGGAATCCTTTCCGTTCTTTGTGGATCCTAACTCGGATTTTTTAGGTACAGCAACCTGATTTTTACCATTTTCAGCTTTATTTGTTTTTCTCATTGATATAACTTCCAACTTACTTTTCGTGTCGCTGATTCTCGGATGGCCAAGCGCGCTGAGAATAAAAGAGATGCTGCCGAGTACACTGAGGAAAACTGCGACCTCAAATAAAAATGAAGTGCTTAAATTAAAACCATCCGGCAAAGGTATGCCGTACAAAACGCCGAAATTGACGTTGGAAAGAAAACTGCCGTTGAAATATACCCCAAAAATGCCGGTAAAAATCGCCAGCAAAATACCGCTGCTGATGAACAGCATGGGTCTCAGCCACTTAAGGCGCAGCTTCACTTCGTTGTAACCAAATACCACATACCAGAATGCGACAACTAACCCAACGATAACACCGGCTGTAAAACCATCCCCCGGCTGATCATGCCCATACATCATGTGGACCATAGCCAGAATCAATGAAAACGGAAGCGAAGCGTATGCCAGTGCATGTACAAATGAGGATGTTCTTAATCCGCCAATACCAAAAGTACCCGGAATGCCGGGTTTGGATAGCGGTTCATCAACCACCTGGTCACCTGCCAATCTGGATGCATAAAGCAAGAGGGTGTAAATTCCAAGCCCGGCAATACTGAACACGCTGATCTCCAGCAAAGTATCGAAAGCCCGGAAATCTACAACAATTGCGCCGACGATATCCTTTGCGCCAGTGAGCAGCTTGGCGTTTGCCTCATAGAACGGAGTTAATACGCTTTCACGCGGCCGGGTGAGCAGAGCGATCACAGCAATCCATGCCACCAGAGTACCCAGAGCAGCTGATACCAGCACATCCCTTGCAAGGCTGAGTCTGCTTTGCTCGTAAGTGAGTTCACTTGCGCGCATTCGCTGCGACCTCGGCAGGCGGGTCAAGGCAAGCACAAGGATCACAACAGCCAGAAGATCTACAACCATCTGGACAAGAGCCAAATCCGGATCGGGTTCCAACACCATAAAGATCGCAACGCTCAAACCCATTGCACCCAGAGATAGAATCGCAGCAAAATCACGCTTAATAAACACACTGGCAAGTGCGGCGCTGATGATTACAACCAAGGCAAAAATGCGCAGGACTGAAATAGCAAAACCAAGATTTAAGGACGGCTGCAGAGCAAGCGGAATCCCGCCTATCTCCGGTACCCCTGTGAAAAGGACAACCAGACCAAGCAAACTGATTAACATTACTGTTAGATATATGCGAAGTTTTCCGCCCTGGGTTCTGGTAACCCAAAACCCTACCTTTTCGACCACATCTAAGAGACTATAGTAGAAATTGTTTATGCCCAGATATGGAGCGATTTTTAATTGGATTGTGCGCACCCTGCATCTAAAAATAAAGATCAATGTTCCAGAAGCGACCGCAACGATTGAGAGAATAACCGGAACTGTAAGACCTGCCCACAAGTCAAGTGAGACCTTAACTTTCGCTCCATATGAAATGGAAGCAGCATTTGAAAGGAAAGAGGCAAATTCTTCAGGTTCCGGCAGTAATCCCAGGAGTATTGAAAGAAAAGCAGGGATAAATGCTGGGATAAGCATCCCCCAGTGCGCTTCCCGTGGATGCAAGTCCGGATCGCGACTCCTGCCCAGGAATGTATGCCATACAAATAAGGCTGCCTGTGCAAGAATAAACGCCCCGGCGATAACAGCGGAAGCGGGAAATAACGCCGCGACAAATTCTGGTAGGGATGGATGGATTGAAGTAGCCAGCAGCGTTTCCTTGGCTAAAAATCCGAACATGGGAGGCAGGCCTGCCATGGAAAGTCCCGCCAGAATCGCGATGCCCATGCTGTAAGGCATCCAGCGCCCCAAACCGCCCAATTTCCGCAAATCACGAGTCCCGGTTTGATGGTCCACAATGCCGGCTGTCAGGAATAGTGCGCTTTTATACAACGCATGGGCGATAACAGAAATCACCAAAGCCTTGAACGCGATATCCGAATCCTGCCCGATTAACAGAACCATCACACCAAGCTGGCTGATAGTTGAATAAGCCAACAGAGCCTTGAGATCGTTCTGTTTGAATCCCAGATAGGCACCGGTCAACATGGTAATTAAACCAATCGAGCTGAATACCCAGAACCAGACCTCGGTTAAACCTAGCGCAGGGTTCAATCTCGCCAGCAGGTAAATTCCAGCTTTTACCATCGTGGCAGAATGCAAGTATGCGCTGGCAGGCGTTGGGGCGCTCATTGCATCTGGAAGCCAGATATGAAAAGGAGTCTGGGCACTTTTTGTCAGAGCTGCCAGAGCGATCAGAGCTAAAATTAGAAGATAAAGGTCGTTTTGACGAAGCAGTTCAGAATTTACCAGCAGGTCCGTTATTTCCGTGCTTCCGGTGATGGAGAAAATAAAGATCACCCCGAGCAGCAAAGCGACCCCCCCCATCCCTGTAATCAGTAAAGCTTTAAACGCACCTTTCCGGGCTTGTTCTGATTTATATTTATAAGCGATCAGCAAATACGAAGCGACGCTGGTGATTTCCCAGAAAATGACAAGCAGTATAAGGTTGCCCGCCAAAACCAAGCCAAGCATGGCGAACATGAACAACATCAGGAAAGCCATGAACCGCCAGGCGCTTCGATCGCCTTTAAAGTAATATCCACTGTAGATTGTCACCAGGGTGCCGATCCCAGTCACAAGCAGGGCAAACACCGCGCTCAGGTTATCAAAATACAGGCTGGCTGCGATGTTCAGGCTGGGAAGCCAGTTGACCGAGAAAGTCAAACTCGATCCATCCTGAATGTGAGTAAGCATCAGAATCAGACAAACAGAGGCCGAAAGAGGGAACAAAGCCAGAAACCAGCCTGCCAGGTTTACGGGCAGCTTGTTATTTATGAAATGAACTCCATAGACCAATGCGGTTAATAATCCAAATAGGATAAATAATAGCGGAAGGTATAAGGGAAAATCCATGTTGATTACTATCCTGCTAAAGCGGCCAGATGATCGGCAGGAAGATGGCTGTCATGATCAGCAACAGCAAATTCAGCCATACACCCACTTTTGTATAATCAAAGAACCGGTATCCGCCCGGTCCGTATACCAGCACATTGACCTGGTGACCAATCGGCATCAGAAAGGAAGTTGAAGCAGCGATCACAATTGCCATAACAAAGGCATGTGGGTCTGCACCCAGACCAAGAGCAGCATCGATGGCGATTGGAACTGCCAGAACAGTTGCAGCTGCGTTTGACATCACCTCCGTTAAAAGACCGGTCATTATATAAATTCCCATCATAACCGCGATCGCGCCCTGATCCCCGATCAAACTTATGATCTGTTTGGCGATTAGCTGGGCAGTGCCCGTGCTTTCCATCGCCAGACCAAGCGGCAGCATACCTGCAATTAAAAAGACCGCCTTCCATTCAATTGCTTGGTAAGCTTCATCCATCGTCAGTGTACCGCTTAACACCATCAATAACGCCCCAATAAACATAGCAATAGAAACATGCAGTAGGCTGGTGCTGACAACCATCAATACTCCCAGAAGTATAAAAATGGCGATAGGAGCCTTATTAACCCGCCGCGGTTCCTGCTTGGGCATATCGAGCAGCAAAAAATTTCTGTCCGATCGCAGCCTGTCAATATTTTCTGCTGGTCCCTGAACCAGCAGGGAATCTCCAAATGAAAGCGGTCTTTCCGCCAGTCTGGAGTAAAGCAGTTTACTTTGATGGCGTAGTGCCAGTACCGATAGACCGTATCGAGATCGAAAAGCAATCTCCTTGAAAGTTTTCCCGTTCAATGAAGATTTTGGGGACAACACCACTTCCGCCAGTTCAAAAGCGCTGCGAGACGGTTCCTCCTCAAGAGTTTGTATCTCACGGTCGGGCACAGGCATAAGTTTGAGGTTTTCAGTGGCTTGCAGAATTGCATCCGCATTAGCTTCAATATGCAGCTCATCTCCGGGTTCCAGATGGTGTTCGCTGGTGGGAGAGGCAGTCTCGCTGTCCTGGCAGCACAGGTGGATGTGGATCACATTTAACCCGTACTGGTTATCAAGGTCCGCCTCTCTGACAGTTCTACCGATCAATGGAGAATCCTCCAATATCCGTACTTCCGTCAGATAATCCTCGACCTGGTAGCTTTGGGTGAGTTCGACTCCGCTCGTTCGCTCTGGGAGCAGCCGGCGCCCGATTAACAGCATATACAAAACGCCTGTAGCAAGCACTAAAATCCCCATCGGCATAAAATCAAAGAATTGGAACGGCTCCAAACCGCCGTATGTTTCTAATATACCGGATGCAAGAATATTTGGTGGGGTTCCTATCATGGTCATATTGCCGCCCATGAGCGATGCCCATGCTAATGGGATGAGATATTTGGAGGGAGCAGTTTTTGTCTCCCTGGCAATACTGACAACTGCTGGAAGCAAAATCGCTACTGCGCCGATATTATTCATAAATGCTGACATCAAGCCAACCCCCAGCATAATCAGCAAGATTAATCGGATTGGATTTGCGCCCGCAAAACGCATTACCAGCCTTGCAATCGTGTCGGCAACACCGCTGCGGGTTAAACCGCCGCTCACGATAAAGACCGCCCACACGGTAATCACTGCCGGGCTGGCAAATCCGGAAAATGCCTGCTCGATTGGCACAAGCCCTGTAAGCACCAGGGCGGCTAATACAATCATAGCCACAACATCCACCCGGATTTTTTCGCTCACAAACAGGATAATGGCGCCTGCCAGAATACCCAGTACTAGGATATTGTCGGTGCTCAAGCTATTCCCCAATTTGATTTATTTAAAATGAATTAATCATTCAAACTTCCGTCCGCCCAGACCAGAATAGATAATTTTTTCATGTATTCTTTTTCCCGCAATATCCGGGATCATGTTATATTAATTATCTGCCGAAAATATTACTAAGAACGCTCATTTTAAGCTGTTAGTCTATCACAAAACGTTTTCCATTTTACTCGCTTTTGCTTATTATCCCAATGAACTAGCGAGAAGTAATTTTTATTTTGTCTGTAACATAAGCTATTGATGACGATATAAGAAATTGTTGAACTTATTTCTAGAGATAATTAATAATTGAAATTACTTGGCTAGAGAAAAATTTAGCTCTTCCGGTTAAAATATTTACTCGCTTGTGAAAGTAACCATCGCTTTCAGTAGGGAAATCCTTCCGGTACTGGTCATGAATTATCAAAAATATTAGACACTCTATCTAATGAAAAATCCATTATGGTATATGCAGCTAGTTGAAACTGGTCTTGTGCCAGATCGGCTGATCCGCCTGGTGCTGCAAACCTCTTTCAACCTGCAGGTTTACAGACGTAATTCTCAAAGTTTAGAGAAGCGATCCGCGGAGAAGCGTGCACTGATCGAAAAATATAAAAACAGCCCCATCGCTATCCGCACCAGTGACCCCAACCGCCAGCACTACGAAGTACCAAGCGAATTCTTCAAGCTGGTGCTTGGAAAATGGCTCAAGTACAGCTGCTGCTACTGGTCAGTGGATATATCTACCCTGAATGAGGCTGAGGAAGCCATGCTTGAACTGACCTGCAACCGCGCCCGGCTAGAAGACGGCATGCAAGTACTGGATCTTGGCTGCGGGTGGGGTTCGTTGAGCCTCTGGATTGCTACCCGCTACCCTAACTGCAAGGTGCTTGCTGTATCTTATTCGAACACGCAGCGAGAATATATTCAATTACAAAGCAGGAAACTGGGACTTCACAATGTAAGCGTTATGACAGCAGATATGGCGGATTTCGAGGGCGACCGGCGTTTTGACCAGTTTGCCAAATTCGACCGGGTAATCTCAATTGAAATGTTCGAACATATGAAAAACTACCAGCGCTTGCTGAAACGCATATCGGAACTGATGGATCCAGATGGAAAGCTGTTCGTTCATATTTTCTCGCACCGCGAGTTCACCCGTGAGTTTGACGCCGAAAACCCAAAAGACTGGATGGCGCAGACCTTCTTCTCAGGTGGCACGATGCTCAGTGACGACCTGCTGTTCCATTTCCAGCGCGATCTAAAAATTATTGAACACTGGCGGGTAGAAGGCTGGCACTACCAAAAAACCCTCCTAGAATGGCTTGCAAAGCTCGATTCCAATATAAATAAAGTTCGTCCTATTTTAGCGCAAACATATGGGATAGAAAATGAGACCCGCTGGTTGGTAAATTGGCGCTTATTCTTCCTTAGCTGCAGCGTGGTATGGGGATTGAGAAGCGGCCAGGAATACCTAGTTTCTCACTATCTTTTTAGGCACAGCCGATAATTCTGGCAGGATTTAAACCTGTCGAAGGAGCATGGTTACCTTTTCTATACATAAGAATTGTTAATGCGGTATTTATTTCGAATTTATACCCGAAATTTTTTTTCATAACATCTAAATCCAAATCCAGATCGTAAATCGATTATCTGATATCCACCTTATTATGAGAAATTTTTGCTAAGAAACCAATCTGGTGTAAAATCTCTGGAACATCACCTCCTTCAGGAGATTGTTAATTGAACAGCAAATCCTACCGTTTAGGCGAATTTATCCATCCTGGCGACGGGCGCAGCCTCATCGTCGAAGCCAGCGGCGGGCTCTCGCTGGGACCGCTACCCGGTCTGGAGGATTTTTCCGGTGCAGTGTTTCCTGTCCTGCCGCTTGTAGATGGTATTGTCGCCAGCCCGGGACAGGCGCGCAGGCTTTCCGGGAGATCAAGGGAGGATGCTGCCCTTCTAGTACGCGCCGACTGGAGCAATGCCCTGCGCGGACCGGATTTTACCCTGCCGCCTGAAACAATCAGCCACCTGCCCCTGCTGACGCCCCAGGATGCGCTCGACATCGGAGCCTCCGGTATGGTTATATTTTTCCTGCTCGGACACGAAGAGGAAATCGAAGCCGGTTGCCTGAACCTGACCGTACAGACTGCGCTGGCTGGAGCAAGGATTGGTATGCCCCTGATTGTTGATGTGCAGCCAATTGGACCGCGGGTTGTGCTGCGTGAAAAAGCTATTGAACTGGGGGTTTCCTACGCACTGGAAGGAGGCGCGGATGGAGTGACTGTACCTTGGCCAGGTGTGCAATCATTCGAAACGATCCTTAAGATGGCTGCCGGCACTCCTGTCTGGCTTAAGCCATCATCGCTGGAGGATGCAGAAAGTGAACTTGCAGCCTGCCGGGAACTTGGCGGCACCGGCCTGTGGCTTGGGGAGAGGGTGTTTGACAGGCCTGACCCTGCTAGACTGCTCCAGACTTTCAACGCCTCACTGCATTCGAAATGATCAGCGTTTTTTTCAAAAATAGGTAATGTTATCCGGATTATCAACCCGATTGGACCGCCTGTTTAACCGTCATGACGATGGGCGCGCTGTCTGCGTCGCGGCAGACCACGGTTACATGAGCGATGTCACCGTCAACGTCGTTCAACTGCGCTCCGTGGTCGAGGCAGTCATCCGGGGTGGAGCGGACGGCATCTTGCTCAGCCCGGGCCAGGCCGAACGCCTTGCGCCGCTCTTCCAGGGCAGGGAAGGTCCTGCCCTCATCCTGCGGGCAGATTGGATGAACATGCCCCGCCTTGGGACTTCCAACGTCGCCAATGCAGTCCCCCAGCGCCTGCTCCTTCACGAGAAGATCCTCACCGCTGAGCAGGCATTATCGCTGGGTGCCTGTGCCATCACGATCTATTTGTTTCTGGGTTACAGCGACCGAGTTGAGACCAGAGGGATCGAGAACTGCGCCAGATTTGTAAGCGAGTGCAGGGAGGTGGGTTTACCCTGCATTATCGAACCGCTCGCATACGGAGGCCAGGTAACAGGCGCCAATATCGTCGAGATCCTTACTCTGGGAGCCCGAATGGCTGTTGAGATCGGCGCTGATGCCCTCAAAATCCCATATACCGGTGATGTCGAATCTTTCCGCCACCTCATCCAGGTCAGTGGAGTGCCGACTCTAGTTCTGGGCGGCGCCCGCTCTGATAAAGAGCGCGATGCGCTTGAACTGTATGCTGAAGCCCAGCAAGCAGGCGCAGCTGGCTGCCTGATGGGCCGAAATGTCACTAAATCGCCAGACCCGGGTGCGATGATCGAACAGCTCACCGGAATCGCCCATAAAAATTGGACCGTTGACCAGGCTCTGAGCGGCGAGAGCTGGGATTTCCTGCGCCTGAAAGCAAAACCTGCCCTGTGCACCGGATGCAATCTTTGCGTGATAGCCTGCGTGGCAAGCCACAACAGCGGTGAATACGGCACCGACCAAGCCCGCCTGCGAATCGATCCCGGCCGTAATCCCGGACAGCATAGGGTTATGTTCTGCACCTCCTGCCAGAAGTGCATCGATGTATGCCCCAGGGATGCCTTACGCTGGCATCCTGAAAGCGGGGCAGTTGAGCTGCTTCCCGACCGCTGCGATAACAACTCCGAATGCATCGCAATCTGCCCAACCAAAGTCATTCTTCGTTCCAGGCAAGGAATCAAATTTGACGATAGGCACGATCTCGACTGGTACCCCGTGGTTTGCGACTTATGTGGAGGCGCGCCAGAATGCACCCGCATCTGCCCCACCGGCGCCATCTTCACTGCCGAACGGATTGGTTTTAGCCTGGAGTAGGTGTAAAAATCGGAATGGATTTATCCAAACGAGCCTATTGCAACCGCATCCTGCGGGTGGATCTCTCCACCGGCGCGGTGCGCACAAGCCCATTGCCGGCAGAGATCATGCCGTTGATACTGGGCGGGAAGGGGTTGGGGGCTTGGCTGCTTTACACCGAGCAACCCGCCGGTATTGACCCGCTCTCCCCTGAAAACCACCTGATATTTCACAACGGTCCTTTGACCGGCACAACTGCCCCAACCTCAGGTCGCTTCGGGGTGACCACCAAAAGTCCGGCGACCGGCACATATTTTGATTCTTATTGCGGGGGATACTGGGGGAATGAACTTAAATACGCCGGTTATGACGCGCTGGTTATAACCGGTGCTGCCCCGGATCCGGTCATGCTGGTGATAGAAAATGACCTGGTCGAAATCCGACCGGCTGAGGAACTGTGGGGTACTGGTATACCGGGAGCAACCGAGGCAGTCAGTCAAAAATTGGGAGATGGTTGGCAGTCCCTGGTGATAGGGCCTCCCGGCGAAGCAAAACGCAACCTGGCGGGGATATTCAACGAAAGCCGGGCTCTGGCACGCGGCGGTGTGGGCGCCGTGATGGGCTCCAAAAACCTGAAAGCGATCGCGGTGCGGGGCCAAGGCTTGGTGAAGGTCTACGATAAAAAGGATTACGAACGCGCCCTGCAGCTCGCTTACCGGGCGGTGCGCATGTCCGGACCGGTTAGCCTGCTCAGCAAGGAAGGCACTGCGAATATACTGGAAATCGTCAACGTGATGGGCGCCCTGCCCACCCGCAACTTCCAGCGCGGCCAATTCGTTTCTTCCGCCGGGATTTCCGGCTCCGCTTTTAGGGAGAATAACTGGAAGAGAGAATACGCCTGCTTCGGCTGTCCGATAGCATGCGGTAAATGGACCGAAGCCCTGGAAGACGGCTCAGTTATTGAAGGCCCGGAATACGAAACTATCTTCGCGCTCGGGTCGAACTGTGCAATCGGCAGCAGGGAGACCATAATCCGCCTTAACTGGTTGTGCGACGAATACGGGATGGATACCATCTCAGTGGGGGGCGTGATTGGATTTGTGATGGAGATGTACGAACGCGGCATAATAGGCTCATTTGACCTTGATGGGATAAAACCGGAATTTGGCGACGTTCAAGCTGCGCTAGCGCTGGCGGAGAAAATGTCAAAGGTGCAGGGCTGCGGGGAATGGCTGGCACAGGGGGTAGCTGCCATCGCTGAGCGCTACCCGGACGCGAGACCTTTCGCCATGCATGTGAAAGGCCTCGAGATGCCCGCCTACCACCCAAACGCCGCCAAGGGCACCGCCCTGGCTTACGCTGTTTCAGAGCGCGGGGCATGCCACCTGCGCGGCGCTCCACTGGGTGAATTGTTCGCCGGTTCTGCTGACCCGCTTGTCACGGACGGTAAACCGCAGCTCTTCCGTGACCACCAGGCAGAAAAAGCTGTCTGGGACAGCGCCTGCCTGTGTGTGTTTCCTGCTTACGGGATGAGCTTAAAAGAACTCTGGCAGCTCGTAAAAGCTGCAACCGGCTTTGTGTATCCAAGGGTGGCTGACCTTGAATGGGTTGGCGAGAGAATTTCTACGCTGGCGCGTATGTTTAATGTGCGGGAAGGCTTCCAGCGGGAAGCGGATACCCTTCCGGAACGCAACCTCTCACAACCCATGCCGGCGGGACCCGCCCACGGTCAGGTTGTTGAACTGGAGGGTATGCTGGATGAGTATTACGCCCTCATGGGCTGGGACGAAAACGGGGTGCCTCTCACAGATACCTTAACCCAACTCGGGCTGGATAATTTAATCAATCCATTTGGTGCAAACACCACCTGAAATGCGAAAGATCCCGGTTTTAAGGTCCCGGAGGCAGGCTGAGCAGATTGAAAATAATGTAATATTGAATATTTGGTTGTGGTGGTACTTGGCGCCTGAGCCATCCTGGAACTGCCGAC
>JBJYWI010000169.1:0-8968 GCA_046259385.1 Anaerolineales bacterium | reverse complement strand
CCCGCTATCAAATTCTCCTGATCTCCCCCCTTGCATAGGCTGCCCGTTCATGGCGGCGCTCCCGCTGGAAGTTTCTGTGACAGCATTTCCATTAACTACTGCGCCGCTTTCTTCTATGGTGACTGGATCTCCTTCAAGATGGACATAAGTTACCATAGTGCCCCAGGAGCAATTCCCTCCAGATCCTCAGGATCGTAGCCAATATCCGGGTTGATCGGCTCGGCGGATGAGGTCACATCTGAACCCGTTTGCTCCACACCTACAGTAGCAGGCACTGCATCATCCCCTTCGTACGAATTCACCCCACCTCTGCAGGCTGTAAGTGAAACGACCAGAGCTGCCAGTAAAAAAATACCAGTAAGTTTTTTCATCTTAATTTATTCCCGATAATAAATTCACATCAGTTCTGTCATTCGCAAAACCAGAGAAAAACCTGGTTACAGAAGATTTACAAAATAAGCTGCGATCGGCTCATTCCCCAAAGTTAACGAGAGAAGGGATAGAAAAACGATCAACAACAACACAACAGGCAAGTTCCGCTTTACTCTTAAAGACATTTCTATCCTCCTTTGATTGTTAAAGGTCAGTTCCGTTATAACCGGCAATTAATGTCACCTTGTTGCCGCTGTTTAGGTTTTTAATCTCGGAGATGAACGCCTCAATCATGTCAGACTTTTTCATACCAATGCTGTAAGTCAACTCAGTCATCGTACCGTTATTGACCGAATCTACGCTGATGAGTTCGGATGTGCTGGTGTACTTTAAGAATGGCCGATCAAATAACACTTCAAAGGGCTCGCCATCCGGCACCAGGATGCGCAGTATCTGGTTGTCCATCTCACGCGCATACCAGTCAAAGCGCGTCATCAACAGCACCACCAGGCTGATCACCACTGTTCCGATAACTGCTAGCAGGTAAAAGCGGGTGCCGACAGCCATACCAATTGCCATCGTGAAGAATATAAAACCCACATCGCGCGTTTCCTTGACCGCATTCCGGAAGCGGATAATGGAAAGTGCGCCTATAAGCGAGAAAGCGCGCGCGATGTTGGAGCCGACAACCATCATCACCAGAGCCACAACCATCCCGTTCATTACCAGTGTAAAAACAAAACTCTGGGTATAGGACGTACCCTGGTGAGTGATCCTGTAGATCCAGCCGATGAATGCGCTCAGGGCAAAACTTATCCAGAGAACCAGGACCACATCCATCACTGTAAATTCACTGGTTAAATCCTGAATGTTAAAAATATCCATCTTAAACCTCCAAATTTATTAATGCTGTTTTCTTATCCTAATTTTCTCTTCCAGGCTGCTGAATACAGAAAAGGATGACGAGAGAATCTCCCGCGAAGACTCAGCAGTATGATTGCGATAATGAAATAATGGCATTTTTTTTGCCAGCTCGATACTGCTGCAGTATTTACTTACGCGGTCCATCTGCAGATTTTGAGCAGCGATCAGCCCGGAAATCCAATCCGGGATGCGCTTATTTACTTTGATTTCCATCACAACCTAGTTTGCACGCATCATGGGCAAGCCGGAAGGATATCCATGCATGTAAAAAGGGTGAGCCTGAAACGTTAAATTTGTATCGAAGGTAACCCGCAGACCTATGTCGTAGTCAGTTCCGACAAATGCCTGGCGCTCGTAGCGTATGATACTCGCCGGGAGCAGGTTGTATTGCCATAAAAAAGCGTAAATTTCTTCGATGACCGCCGAATCCTCAGGTCCGTGCTCGGGTATCTGGCGATCATTGCAGAGCTACAGGGCATCACCGTAAGGAAGCAAAGCCCGGCGCTTTTGGGTGACACGGTCAACCCGCTGCTTGATCTCCAGAAAAACTGGCGACTCTTCTGTCAGCACTTCGTCCGATTCATATAGGCGCATGCGCAGCTTGCGTCGAAAACGGATTCCGTATTCTTTCTCCCAATAACACCGGTACTCCGGAGAGTCGTAATAAAGACTGCGCATGCGGTAGCGCCCATTTTCACTGCCGTACCGGTCATAAATTAAATAGTTTCTGAGGACAGATTTGATCCGTTCGGTGTGCCGCAGAGTGATTATGTATTTAAGTTCAAAACGATTGAACTTGCGAAGAGTTTGGCTCAAGTCCTTCATACGATTCAACTAACTTTCAGGAAAAATTTTAGAATAGCATCCTGTGATTCAGCCAAGAAATAACTGTGAATTTGCTGTGAAAACAACGGTAAATTTGGCTTTCACAGGTTTTTCACAGGATAATCACATATATTTGGGTTTGTGATAAGATGAAATTATGGGATAAAAAATGCCTACCGTTCTGATCGTTGATGATGATCTCAGATTATTAAAAATGCTTCAGCGCACACTGCTGTATGAGAACCTGGAAGTTCTTACAGCCAGCAACGGGCTTGAAAGCGCTTCCCATTGTGAATAACCAAAAACCCGATTTAATTGTTCTTGATTGGATGATGCCTGAGATGGATGGCCTGGAGTTCATCCAGAGACTGCGTGACGAAGAAGACCAGACTGTGGTCCTGATGCTGACAGCCCGAGATGCGATTGCAAACCGGGTCGAAGGTTTGGAATCCGGCGCGGATGATTATCTTGTTAAGCCATTTGCTCCCGCTGAATTGGTCGCTAGGGTTCATGCTATGTTGAGGCGGGTGAATGCAAAACCCGAAAACCAGAAGGCATCATACGCAGATTTAACGTTGGACCCCTCCACGCGCGAGGCATGGCGCGGGGATATGGCGGTCTCACTGACAGTAACGGAATTCAAGCTTCTGCACATGCTTCTGCGGCATCCCCGTCAGGTACTTGAGCGCAGACAAATTTTGAACGAAGTCTGGGGGTATGATTTTGGCGGCGATGATAATGTCCTAGAAATTTATATCGGCTATTTACGCAGAAAACTCGAAGCTGGTGGTGATCCTCGCCTCATCCAGACCGTACGCGGCGTGGGATACGTGCTGCGGGAGGAATGATATCGATCCGCCTGCGATTATCCCTTCTCTACAGTGGAATTCTGACGGTTACATTAATCCTCTTCGGTCTGGCGCTCTACTCCATTCAAGCAAGAGATACGCTCAATGCATTAAAACAGGATATCTTCCAGGGCAGCCAAAGAATGGTTGATGCTGCCTTAAGAATGAATTCAATGCCTCCTGCGCAACCTGTGCAAGGCAGAGAACCTTCTAAACCGCCGCCTCCCAGGTCATTTGATGAATTTTCAAGTGAGCAGGCTTTTCAGGACTTGCGCGAGCGCGAAATCGTGCGCATCATGGATGCGAACGGGAATCTGATCGCCAGCCCATTTTGAAGTTCTGAAGACGCATTGCCACTAAGCGCAGGCGGTTTGCAACTTTTACAAAATCAACAGGAATTGTGGGAAGAACATACTGTTTCAAACGAACACATGCTCATTTATTATCACCCGGTTGTACAGGATGGACAAACGACCTACATCATTCAGGTAGCGCGGTCTTTATCAGAAAGGGATCGTACCCTGAAGTCCCTGACCACCACGTTATTCGGTGCAGGCTTGCTCACCATATTAATTGCCTTCGGAGTTGGTTGGTTTTTATCAGGATTGACTTTGCACCCCATCCAGCGCATCACTCAAACAGCCCGGGCAATAGGGGATGAGCGCGATTTTTCACGCCGGGTATCCTATTCTGGGCCCCAGGACGAAGTCGGACAGCTGGCAAGCACGATTAATCAGATGTTGACCAGCCTCCAGAAGGCCTACCAGCAGATCGAAAAAGCTCTGCAGTTGCAGCGCAGTTTCGTGGCGGATGTTTCTCATGAACTGCGCACCCCGCTGACTACCCTGCGTTGTAACCTGGGTTTGCTGAAGCGGGATCCGCCGGCGCCATCCGAAGAGCAGGCAGATATTCTGGATGACATGGTGGACGAAAGTGATCGTTTGATCAGACTGGTTAACGACTTATTGTTTCTAGCTCGCGCCGACGCCGGCACGGATTTTGACCAGAAACAGCTCCAGATAAAACCAATAGTCGAGGAGACCATCAGGCAGACCCGTCCAATAGACCCCAACCGCATAATAAATTTGGATATTTCATCAGAACTGGAAATAATTGCAGACCGGGATGCCTTCAAGCAGGTAATCCTTATAATGATAGATAATGCTATCAAACATTCAGAGGGAATTATTGATATTAGCGCCAAATCGGTAAATTCCCGGGTGAATATCCAGGTGAAGGATTACGGTGAGGGCATCTCTCCTGAAGATATAGAGCATATGTTCGATCGTTTTTACCGTCCTGTTAATCAAGCCGTTTCATCCGGTTTTGGACTTGGTTTACCAATTGCGAAATCGTTGGTGGAAGGTATGGGCGGGACGATAAATTTTAACAGCCATTTGGGAAAAGGGAGCATTGCGACCATCCAGTTCCCTGCTGCGAGGGAACTGTAAATCCACGTACCTGATCCTGGCTCAAGAAAAATTGGAAATTATCTCACATATCGATGAATATGTATGGTTTTCGCTTAAACTAACATATTTACCAATTATTTGTGCAAATCTCTTAAATATACAACATTATATTACAAGAATCCGCTTGTGTTATAATATTTCCACTTCGAGAATGGGTAAACCTGGTTGTGTGCGAAAATTTTTGAGAGATACTCGAAGAACGGGTCTGTTTTAAACGATCAAATGGGGGTTGTGGTTGTTAATTCACTGATTATCCACTGAAATTGTTCGGTGCACACATCTCATCAAGCTGGTGCTTTTCGCTTAGGTGCAAATTTCCTGCACAAACTACCCGCTCTGGCATGAATTGCCAGACATGATTATAAGCTTCCAGGTTGTCAGTCCTCCTATTTGATATTTTGTTTATCGTCGTTAGTTGTTATATCTGATCAATTAGACAATGAAGATAAATATAAACCTCTGGGAAATGCATCATAAGCTTATTAACATTGTATCTGAATCCTGTAAAGGATTGATCGTCTAAGGAAAAGAGAGAGAAAAATGGTTTCGAGTTTACCCTTTACAACCGGTGATTGGGTCGTTCACGTTTATTACGGTGTCGGTCAGATCAAAGCAATTGAAAAAAAACCGATCGGCGGTGAAAAACAGGATTGCTATAAAGTAAAAACAAAAAACAGCACCTTCTGGTTTCCAACTATCGACTTCGATAACCCCCGCATCCGGCCGGTAGTTTCAGATGAGATTATCAAAAAAGTGGTCTACCACCTCAGAAGAAAAGCTGGCAAGCTTGAAACTGACAGAAAATACTGGAAGAAAAAAATTGACACAGTCAAATCCAACGGCGACATTTTATCCATCAGCAAATTGATTCGCGATCTATCATCATTACAGGTTATCAAGGGTTTGAACGAATCAGAGACCCAAGCGCTCGAATTTTTTACGGATCGTTTGGCGAGAGAGTGGGCTTCCAGCACCCATGAGGATGTCAGAAAAATCCGGCCTATCCTGCATGAGCATCTCCAGGTAAGCAAAGCCAAAGTGGATGTTAACGGAAACGAATAACTTGAATCAAGCGGATGGAAAATGATTGGTATCGATTATGGTTCACAATCTAGAATTTCAGAGAGGTTGAGCCCTACCGATACTTAATTCAATTCCTGAAGGGGGCATGTAGCCAAGTGTGGGATGAAACTGTTTTATCCAGATTATTCACTCTCACAGACCAGAGTTAACACTTCTGCAACCGGCATCCCGGCTACAGGAATACCCATGAGAGAATAAATAAACAAGCTAGGAATTTTATGAGCTCTAAAAAAAAGGGCAAGAAGAAAAAGAAGAAGAAGTACAAATTGAAAACCCACAAAGCCACCGCTAAACGATTTCGAGTAACCGGCAGCGGCAAAATAATGCGCACGAAAGGGCATAAGAGCCACCTCAGGCGCAAGAAATCAAAACGGGTCAAACGTCAATTCAAACGTATGCATGAGGTGAAAGGGCGAAAGTATAAGAATCGCATCAAGAAATTGACTCCAAATCTTAATAAGTAATTATTTTTTGATTGTGTGAAAACAATAATTCAACCTCTGGAGATCTAAGTGGATATTAGGAAATCAAAATATTCCGTGATTGGTGCTGGCAACGGGGGAAAAGCTATGGCTGCACACCTCGCCATCATGGGCTTCGAGGTTACTTTGTTTAACCGCACGCCCGAAAATGTTGCAGGAATTAAAGCCAGAAACGGTATCAAATTAGAGTGCAATGACCCTAATGGCCCTCATGGTTTCGGTAAATTGGCATGCGTAACCTCTGATATGGAAGAAGCAATTAAAAACTGCGACA
Organism: Anaerolineales bacterium; assembly: GCA_046259385.1. Classification (GTDB taxonomy): domain Bacteria; phylum Chloroflexota; class Anaerolineae; order Anaerolineales; family UBA4823; genus CAVWDI01. The sequence goes on along the minus strand of JBJYWI010000169.1, from coordinate 2,688 downwards.
TCCTAATGGTAGTAACTCCAGCAAATGCCCACTATTCGATTGCCGAAAACGCAGCCCCTCATTTACAGCCAAATCAGGTAGTTCTCCTCAATCCGGGACGGACTTTAGGTGCGATCGAATTCAGCCGCGTACTCGAAATGAATGGATGTGTGCATGGGGTGACAATTGCTGAAGCCCAAACATTTATTTATGCTTCAAGGTCCGAAGGACCCGCTCAGGCTCGGATATTTCGTGTTAAGGATGCTGTGCCTCTTGCAGCCCTTCCGGCTACAGAAACACCCAGAGTATTGGATTTGCTATCATCAGCATACCCGCAGTTTATCAATGGGAAAGATGTCCTTCAAACAGGCCTTAACAATATTGGCGCTATCTTCCATCCTGCAATCAGCATTTTAAATACCGGTTGGATTGAATCCACTCAAGGTGAATTTCAATTCTATCTGGATGGCGTTACACCAACTGTGGCCCATTTGATGGAAGTCATAGATCGCGAACGCGTTACAGTTGCTTCCTCTGTTGGAGTTGAGGCTTTAACTGCAAAAGACTGGCTGAAAATTGCATACAGTACCGAGGGAATTAATCTTTATGAAACAATTCATAATCAACCCGGTTATCGAGGTGTCAAAGCTCCAACAACTATTCTTCATCGTTATATAACTGAAGAAATCCCAATGAGCCTGATACCAATCGCCTCCATTGGAATTCGCTATGGTGTCTCAGTTCGAGGGATAGACAGTATCATTCAATTAGCATGTATAGCCCACCGCACCGATTACTGGCGCCAGGGTCGTACGATGGAGCGGCTTGGAATCGCTCATATGAGTGTGAGCGAATTGACCCATTATGTTAAAGAAAAGGGAAGAATCAGGAAGCCCATCCCACCGAGAACTTCTGGAATTTCTCTCCCATCATTAAACAGAGAGGAATATATCCAGAAGACCTCCCCTGTTGATAATTAATCAAATTATTTTAATAACTGCTAAATTCTGAAAATAGGAGAAACGTAAATTATGGGAAGAGAAAAAGATCGAAAGTTGCGCCGCAGGCAGAGACGGCAAACAAAACTTCGCCATCTCAAATCTAGATTATCCCAAACCAAGGATCTTAAAGAACGACAATACCTGATCAATAAGATTAAGAAGAGAAGTATTTACAAAACTCCGGAAATTCCGGAAAAATGACCATTTTTTAAAACTGGAAAGAATAATTTATGAGCGGTATAGCAGGTGTTCTTTCGTCCAACAACCATCACCTTATCGAACAAATGCTTCAAAAGCTTGAACACCGCGGCAATTCCAGCAACCAGATTTGGAAGGGACCTACAGCGACTCTAGGGGCTGTTGGATACACACAACTACAAGAAAATCCTGGACCGGTTTCGACTGAGAAAAATGAGAGGGCAATTGTCTTCGATGGAAGGTTAACCAACCCAGAACATATTCTAGACGAGCTCAAATTTCATTTAGTCCAAGAGGGTACAGATGCAGAAATGTCTCTGCATGGGTACGAGGAATTCGGAACTAGGGTTTTCGGCCAGCTGGAAGGAGAATTTGCGCTTGGGATCGTGGATGGAGAACGTTTTCTGCTTGCCCGTGACCGTTTGGGAATTCGACCTCTTTACTATGGATTCAATAATGGCATGATGTGCTTTGCATCCGAGATCAAGGCTCTGGTTGGAATTGTCGATCTGGTTCATGAGTTTCCTCCTGGAAATTTCCTGCTCTCTGATCAAGGGATGTATGATTACCAACCCTATTTTCCTAAACCGATCCAACTCGATGGCGCCCAGCAGAGTGCCCAAAACCTTACAGAACAACTTCAGAACGCAGTCCAGAAGTCAATTCCAGAGGGTGCTGATGTAGGGGTATGGCTCAGTGGAGGTGTAGATTCCAGTGTTATTGCCGCTCTCGCCCGTCCTTTTGTGGACCGCCTTTACACCTTTTCAGCCGGCATTGAGGGTGCTCCCGACCTTGAATACGCACGCCAAGTTGCCCAACATATTGGTGCAAAACACTTCGAGCATATCTACAATCTTGAAGATATGCAGAAGGTGCTCGATAAAGTAATCTATCATCTGGAATCCTTTGATGCGCCTCTAGTTCACAGCGCCGTTTCTAATTATCTTGTATCAAAGTTAGCCGGGGATTACGTACCGTTTGTTCTATCAGGAGAGGGCGGTGATGAATTATTTGCAGGTTACTCATACCAAAAATCATATTCCAGCGAAGTCGAGCTCACATTGAGTATTCAAGATGCAATTTACGCGCTTCACAACACAGCTCTGCAGAGGGTGGACCGCTCAGCGGCAGCCCACAACACCGGTGTTGCGGTTCCTTTCCTTGACCCGAATGTTGTCCGCTATGCGTTGGCAATCCCGGCGCGCTGGAAGATCCGTGGCCCTCAGGAGATGGAGAAATGGCCTCTTAGGCAGAGCCTGTCCCATGCACTGCCAGGTGAAGTAATTTGGCGTGGCAAATCTAAATTCTGGGAGGGTTCTGGCTCGGGAGAAACATTAAGCGTTTTTGCTGAAGGGGTAATCTCTGACAAAGAATTTGCTGCAGCACGAGACCTAGGAATAGATGGACAGATAAACTCAAATGAGAAATAATAAATTAACCAAATTTTAATGTTCCGATTTGCGAAAACATACCAAGTTAGGATGTAAGTAGCACAAAGTAAATTTAAATA
>JBJYWI010000168.1:0-18205 GCA_046259385.1 Anaerolineales bacterium | reverse complement strand
ATTAGAAGCGCGATACCTCGAATTAAATTTAACCACATGGATAAAGAAAACAGCAAAATCCGGAAGAAACTTCAAATCCCAGACCATGTCTTTGTAATTGTAAATGTTGGCAGATTATCCGATCAAAAAAATCCACTCGAATGGATCCACATCGCACATAGATTATCCAAAGAAGTGGAAAATGTAATTTTTTTGCTGGTCGGTGATGGACCACTCCGTTTAGATATTGAAGAGGAAATCAAAAAACTTAAATTATCAGAGAAAGTTATCCTCACAGGTTTAAAAAGGGATGTCCAATCATACCTGTCCATAATGGATGTTTTCCTAATCACTTCTTTATGGGAAGGCTTGCCGCGGACTGTCTTACAGGCAATGGCAATGGGAATCCCGGTTGTTGCTTATAAATCAGGTGGGATACCAGAAGTTGTTAACGATGGTATTAGTGGGTATCTCTGTAACCCAGGTGATATTGATGAAATGACGAAAAAAACAATCTTATTGTTGAAAAACCCTATTATGAGGGAGGAGATGGGAAGAAAAGGTAGCTCAATGATTAGTAATGAATTTGACCTGCAGGTTATGATAAAGCAAGTCTCCCAGCTCTATTTTGATTTGTTAAACCAGAAACAAATAAACTTATGGTAATTTTGAGAAGCGGCTGTCCAAAATATAGCGTCGCCCTGAATTAATAGGGTAAACTTACTCGATGTGAAATACAAGCTTTGCTTCTCCAATTGCACTCAGCGAAGCGCTCCCATTTAATTGCTCTCCACCAGCATGATGAAAAGTCCTTTCTAGACAGCCCGAAGTTCTACAATTAGGGCTTTTAATCAATTCAAGAACAAGCGGAATGGGTTTATTTAATCGAAAAAAAGATACACATCTTTATGAAACCCACTCACTCAATTATTATGTTTAATATTCAATTTACTTGCGTTGATTAGGATTTCGCAATATAGATTAGATTGGTTTACAGGTCGCACAAGAACTGCTACTGCAGCTCGAACAATTTAGTGCAGATCCAGCTAATACTTTACCGCCGCTTTGCGCAAAGAAAACAGTTATTGTTCTGGAAGTATCACTTTGCCCACACCGCACGCAATCTATAGGAGCATCAGCTTCACTCATTCCCCTCAAAGCTTCAAATTTTTCATTACAGTTTGCGCAATAATATTCATAAATTGGCATAAGATCTCTCTTTTAATCTTATCGCAACACATATCTTATTTTACTTCTAATATCTGTTACTTCTTTATCACCACTTATTGTAACTTATAAGATCGGAAATTGGCTTTCTTTGCTTTGATCCAGGGGTATCCGCCGGGTATCCTAAAGGAGTAAATATTAACGGTTCTACTTCCTGCGGCAGCTCTAAAATCTCTCGTGCCTTATCGGCATTAAATGCCGCCACCCAACAGGTCCCCAATCCTTGATCAGCAGCGGCGAGAATTAGGTGATCCATAACAATAGCAATATCAACATCAAGATACCGACGCATATCATCCCGCACCCAACTTTTTGCAGGAATACCGACTGCACAAATTAGTAATGGTGCCTGCACAAACCATGCTTTCCGATAAATCTGATTTAATTCGGATTTCCTTCCTTCGGTCTCAATAACGATCAATCTAAAAGGCTGACGGTTTGCAGCAGTTGGTGCTATCCTTGCCGCTTCAAGAACATGATTCAGTTTCTCCTGTTCAACTGGGTCTGGCTTATAGGCTCTAACACTGTATCGATTTCTGATCAAATCTTGAAAGTTCATATTTTGCTCCCGAATATCAATACTTGGATCCACTATATTTAATATGCATTAATCATAATTTACTAATAATCTATCACAATAAGTCTGAGGGTGCAAACAGATATCTCCTATTCGGAGGGAAATTACCTGGTTGAGCGATGCTAAGGGAGACATGACTGAAATTATGGCCCTATTCCAATCAATTTTTTTGATTATACCTAAACCAAGGGTAAAACCAAATTCATCTTCGAATGAAATCAATCTATGCTCTCTAAAATCGGGGAAAGGGAAAATTGCGAAATTATCCCAGGCAATTTCTAAGTGATTAATTTCTGAAAAATATTCACGAAACTTTCTTTTTCGATATTTCTTTCTTTCTTCTCTGTCCCTGATATTGACAAATCCGGATACATTCAATTCAATTATTTTAGTTCGACCAGATAATTTGTAAGGCAGAATCAATCCAGCAAGTTCTATACTCCTTTGGATAACGATTAATGTTTCAGGCTCCAGGAGATCTATTATTGCGGTTTTTAATGCAAACCCTCCCAATGCAGGTTTTACCATGCCAGTTGTGTCGTGGATAATTACACTACTTTCGGGATTCGGAATTTGTTCGAGTAATTTTGAAATTCCAACAATCATCTGCAACAAATGTCCTCGTGGAGAGATTGAGCCAATGAAATATCTTCTGGTTAATTCTGGGAGTTTAGATGAATTTGTTTTATCCAGAAAATTGGATATATTAATGGTTGTTGGAGGTCCTAGAAAACTTTGTCCGGGGTCTCCATCCAGGAAGAACGCTGCTTTATCCTGATCTTGTACAGATAGCTTTCTATATAAATATCTTGCAAGAGTCGACTTGCCGGTGTTTGAATCCCCGATAATTAAAACCAAACCTTTCAAATCTGATAAAGGCAATTGGTCCCAGGTTGGGTCTGTTTTGATCATATTGCAAATATGCAATTACATTTACGAGAATTTTTTTACTAGGATAACAGAAACGGCCCACGTATTGTATTTACCGGGCCGTCAATCTTAATTATCTATTCTTGATATCCACTGCAATAGAAGATTACATTATTGTCCTCTCTGCTCTGGAAGCAGCCAGTATTCTTCTCCATTTCCTTCTGGTGTAAAACCTTCCACATCTCCATCTGTCTTTACTAACCACACTATCCAGTTGTAATAGCACCAGGGGCCGTCAACGATCACCATCCCTTCGCCTTCCTGTGCGTATCCAACGGCTGTATCATAGTGAATATCGGCTCCAAACCTGATAGCATTCGGCCCACCTCCATAGGTGACGTAAGCGCGATCGCCAATATGCAATCTGGAAGCAGGGCAGCCTTCAATCGGATACCAGATTGGCATTGAATAAGGATCATATGTGCCTGCCAGCGTAGGCCATATAGTCGCAGTTGGGGTTTGTGTTAATTCTGGGGTGTTGGTTGTCACTACTTCCTGGGTAGGAGGGACAACCTCGGTAATCACCTGTGTAATCACCTGAGTGACAGGTGGAACTGGGGTTTCAGTTGGTTCTGAAAACACTGAAAAACTGCAAGCAACAGATAATATGAACAAAACACCTGTAAAAATGAGTATGGATATTTTATTTGGGTGTTTTATTTCCATGTTATTACTCCTTAATTCTCAATAAACGACAATTTTTGTTCCATTGTCTGACTCTACGTAATCATCTTCAACCGGTACAAAAGGGTCTGTCCATCGATAAATCCATTTTGAAGCTTCGGGTGAAAGATTTATGCAGCCATGGCTCTGTGGGATTCCATAATTATTGTGCCAGTATGTCCCATGCAAGGATACCCCAGTCCACGATATAAAACAAACCCAGGGCACACCGGGCAAATCAAATTCGCTTGTTTCAGTAACCGCCGCCATATGCCGTGAAGGGTTCTTTCTTTCGATAATGAACTCTCCCCTTGGAGTATCGCCTTCAAAATATCCGGAAGCAATTCTGGCAGTTAAAACCGGTTTGTTGTTCTCAAATGCTGTCAGACGTTGGGTATTTAGATCTACATCAATCCGTTTATCTTCAATATCCGGCGAGATAGGCGTAAGTTCTTCCTTGGTAACTGGTCTTAAATCTTCAGCCAAAACCAAAAAACTGCCCATATTACGATCATCAATAATACGGTACCAAACACTACCATCTGAAGTTGGATAAGCATTGTATACCCAATGGGTGCTGCTGTAATAATAACGGTATGCTCGTTTACGTCGAACACCATCCATAGACCATGACTGAGTATAAGGGACAGTTACTTCAGCCAACATCCCATTTGCCGGGATATCCATTACTGGTTTGTTTTTTTCACTCCGTACAGGTTGTATATATGTTGAATTTAACCAGCCATCCTCAGATCTCACCCAAATTGGATTTTCTTCATATTTTGTATCCCCCATTTTCTCTTCGAGAATCTTAAAAACAGCGTCAGTATTATAAAATCCTAATTCTGCGCTTGAGTACTCCGGTTTTTCGTAATAATGAAGCGACCGGACTGCTCGCCCAAGTTTCAAAAGAGGTGTGGTTAAATAAGGATTACCGCCTGGTGGGTATTGGGGGATAGTTAATCCAAGTGCAGCTGAACCCGTCAATTTAATAAACTCTCTCCGCGAAAGTTCTCTGTTCATAAGCAAGTTAATTCTTTTCGTACCTTAAAATTTTGTCAATAATAGCACAACTGTACCATATAATCAATTACACGCCCTTAATCATGCTTAACCTAATTTTATAATCACCTGAAAACAAAGCAGTTATTTTCTAAATGGTAAAATAGTCGTTTGATATTCATTTACTTCGATATTTTTTAGGGATAGGAATGCGAGCTGATAACCGTAAACCAGATGAACTAAGACCAGTTGTGATAAATACTGATTTTTCTTCATATGCAGAAGGTTCTGTTTTAATCTCAATTGGAAATACAAAAGTCCTTTGCAATGTGTCAATAGATGAAAACATACCTAGATGGATTGAAATTGAAGGGCGGTCAGGAGGATGGATTACCGCTGAGTATGCCATGCTTCCGAGGTCAACTCACAAACGAAGACCACGCGAAATATATCGCCTGGGGGGTAGAACACAGGAAATACGACGCTTGATTGGACGTAGCCTTAGAGCAGCGGTAGATCTAAACAGCATAGGTAAGCGTACATTTATAATCGATTGTGATGTACTTCAGGCGGATGGTGGCACCAGAACAGCAGCCATTACTGGTGGTTACTTGGCTCTTTATATTGCATTAAAAGAGCTTGAAAAAAAGCATATTCTTACAATCAATCCATTCAAGAACCAAATAGCTGCAATTAGTGTTGGTATCGTAAGAGGGGTTCCAATGCTCGATTTATCCTATGAAGAAGATTTAATTGCAGATGTTGATTCAAACATAGTAATGAATAATCGTAGTGAATTCATTGAAATCCAATCCACTGCAGAAAAAGAGAGTTTTTCCTACTAATTAATGGAGCAACTTTTACAACTCGCGAAGAAAGGCATAAACGAGTTAATACAAATCCAAAAAACTATCCAAAGAGAATTCTCATGAGGGTTATTTCCGTAATTGTGGCTTCGGGAAGGTTACCATTGAAGGAAGTAACTACTATATAGAAAAAACAGAGACAAACAATTTATCATGTCATCAAAAATAAAATCAATCAAAGGGACCAGAGATTATTACCCGGCTGAAATGGCAGTTCGGACTTTCATATACTCGAAGGCACGCACGGTATCTGAATCCTTCGGTTATCAAGAAATTGATGGTCCCTTTCTTGAATCAATCGAACTTTATGCAGCCAAATCCGGAGAGGAATTAGTTAAAGAACAATCATTTGTTTTTGAGGATCGCGGCGGAGAACTGATTGCATTAAGGCCTGAACTTACCCCGTCAATTGCCAGAATGGTTTCTGAACGTCAAAAACAGCTTGTTTACCCGCTTCGTTGGTGGTCTTGGGGTCCATTCTGGCGGTATGAGCGACCTCAGAAAGGACGCTCGCGTGAATTTTTTCAATGGAATATTGATCTTATGGGAGTGGATTCCCCTGAGGCTGATGCTGAATTGGTGGCTATTGCAGCAAATTTTCTCAAGGAGGTAGGTTTATCATCAAGCCAAGTAAAAATTCTTGTAAACAACCGCCAACTGATGGATTCAGAGTTGATGGGGTTGGATATCCCAGAGGATTTGCGACTCAAAGTATTCAAGCTTATAGACCGGCGGGATAAACTCTCACCTGATGGCTGGGTGTCATATGGGAAAGAAATTGGTCTCAAATCCGAGCAAATTAAGGGTCTGGAATTTCTTCTTAATGATTCAGAATTATGGCGTAAGTCTAATGATTTAATCCGTTTATTTCAGATTCTAGAGACCTTAGGTGTCTCAGAATACATTCAATTTGCTCCTCATATCATTCGCGGGTTGGATTACTATACCGGAATGGTATTTGAGGTTTGGGATCAGGATAGTGATTTCAGAGCTATATTAGGCGGTGGACGATATGACAGTCTGGTGGAAGCTGTCGGCGGAAATCCACTTCCTGCGGTTGGATTTGCGATGGGGGATTTAATCATCAGTCTTGTTTTAAGAAAATTTGATTGTTTACCCTCCTTCGTCGATCAACCCGTTGCCCCCATTCTGGTCACTGTTTTCGACCAATCGACAATGGAAGTCTCGATTAATATAGCAACAAAATTGCGCAGTGCAGGTTTTAATGTGATCTCTTACCCCATTCATTCCAAACTTAGCAAACAATTCCGCTTTGGCGACCGCTTGGGAATCCAGATCGCTCTTATACTCGGTCCGGATGAAGTTGAAAACAAACAAGTTTCAATTAAGGATTTGAGAACCGGTGAGCAAATAACTGTTCTTGAATCGGATGCAATAGAATATGTTTCGAAATTATTGCTGAAAAGGACATAAATTCTTGATTACAGATTCTCTTCGTGATAGAATTTAATATAACATGGTGGGTGTAGCTCAATGGTAGAGCACTTGACTGTGGATCAAGTTGTTGCGGGTTCGACCCCCGTCACCCACCCTAAAGTATCCATTCGGCTGGCTATTGCCAGTCGTTTTTTGTCATAATATCCTGATTGCAATCGAATTAATTCTTGAAACGAGTAAACTAAAAATACATCGCTGGGATATAATTTTAAAATTACACGGACATGCAGATCATTAAAGCTGAAATTATCCCTGTTGAACTCAAACTAAAACAACCGGTCAGGTTAGCGAATCACCCATTAATAAATCAAGTTACATCAATATTTATCCGCGCTGATACTTTGGATGGTCGAACTGCATGGGGGTGCTCGGTTGTCCACCCAGATTTAACTGGAGAATCAATAGAAAATGCTGTGAACGCCTGCATAATAGCTGCAGAAAAAGTCGTTGATCTCCATCCTACTGATATCGAATTCTCCCTCAATGAATTAAAACCTCTGACTTCAACATCACGAGCTGCAACCTGTGCTTTTGACCTTTTATTCCATGATCTTTTAGGACTGGCAGCAGGAATGCCTTTGTTTAAAATACTAGGAGGTTATCGTTATAAAATTCAAACCTCTGCTACAGTCAGCTTGTCAGAGTTGCATGAAAGCGTTGAACTGGCAAAACAGCTAGCGGCAATGGGCTTTCGCATTTTAAAAGTAAAGGGCGGTGAGGATCCTGATAAGGATGTCCGCAGGATAGAGGCGATTAATCGGGCTCTGCCTGACCATGTTTTACGACTGGATGCTGATGGAGGATACGATATTCAAACTGCGCTTGATGTAGCAAGAGCCCTGGAAAAAACGATCGAATTTATTGAACAGCCTACACCAGCCTCTGATCAACTGAGTTTACAAAAAGTCACCCAGAACAGTCCTGTACCCGTTCTGGCTGATCAAAGTGTTACGGGACCATCATCGGCTTTGGAGCTGGCTGCAGGAAGGAAAGTGGACGGCATGAGTATCAAGATGGCTACTTGCGGAGGGTTCCGCAGCGCTCAGCAGATTGATTCAATTTCACGCGCTGCGGATATTACTACGATGATCAGCTGTATCATTGAACCCGCTCTTCAAATATCAGCAGGTCTTCATCTAGCTTTGAGCAGTCCTAATGTTGGTTATGCGGATCTGGACGGGCACCTGGGTTTGCAGTTTGATCCAACCCGACCGGGTTTTCGGCTGGAGGATGGTTGGTTAATTGCTTCAGATGCTCCCGGTTTAGGCTGCATTGCTGTTTTATAGTAGAACCGGGGTTCTTACACATTAATATAACAGCAACTATACTTAGTACAAAGTGTTAACTGGTTTAGATGAAAATCCTATGTTAAAAGCCTGAGGATGAGAATATGCTGCAAATCAAAAAAATTGATATAAAGAATAAAAGTCAAATAAAGGATTATGTGAGATTTCCATACAAGCATTATAAGGATTGTCCTCAGTGGGTTCCTCCCCTATATTCAGATGTCGAACTTCAACTTAATCCTGAAAAACACCCTTTTTACGAACATTCAAAAGCTGATTTTTTTATCGCTTACCAAGATGGTGAAGTAGTTGGTAGAATTGCGGCTTTAGAACATCGACCCTATAATATTTACCACGATAAAAAAATTGCCCAATTTTATCATTTTGAAACCGTGCAAGATAAAGAAATTGCGGAGGCATTATTCGATCGCGTGTTTGATTGGGCAAAAGAAAATAATCTTAATCAAGTAATGGGTCCAAAAGGGTTTGCAGTTCTTGATGGATATGGTTTGCTAGTGGAAGGTTATGAACACCACCAGATAATGACTATGATGAATTACAACTATCCATATTATGTTGATTTCGTAGAATCAATTGGATTCGAAAAAGAAGTTGATTTTGTTTCCTGCTATTTGAATAGAGAAAATTTCAATCTTCCGGACAGGATTCACAGTATTGCGGAACGAGTTAAGAAACGGGGGACTTTGCGAGTACTCAGGTTTACAAGCAAAGGGGAATTAAAATTATGGGCGCAGAGGATCGGGAAAGCATATAATGCCGCTTTTGTAAATAATTGGGAATACGCACCTCTTTCTGAAAGAGAAATCGATTTCGTCTTGAGTACTATACTTGATGTAGCTGATCCAAAGTTAATAAAAGTGATCGCTCACGATGATGAGGCGGTTGGTTTTTTGCTCGGATTTTTAGACCTTTCAGAAGGATTACAAAAAGCAAAAGGAAAGCTGTTACCTTTTGGGATATTTCATTTACTTTCATCGATGAAGAACACCACGTGGATAGCGGTAAACGGAGCCGGTATACTTCCAGAATTTCAGGGAAGAGGCGGAAATGCGCTCCTCTATTCCGAATTGGAAAAAACGGTAAAAGAAAAAAAATATAAATTTGAACATTGCGATATGACCCAGATTGCAGAAACCGCATTACAAATGAGGCGGGATCTAATCAATCTGGGAGGAAAACCATATAAAAACCACCGCGTTTATATAAAATCGCTCTGACTACCCATAATAAAATATTTATTCAGAAGTGTATTCAAAAACAGATTTTTCAAGTCGAACCGTTCTAATAACAGGTGCTTCCGGTAACTTAGGTCAGGCAGTTGTTAAAAAATATTACCAGTCCGGTTCGCAATTGTTATTATTCGACCGTAACTTTGACTCAATAGAACACAGAATAACAGAGATAGCATCTTCGCCTGGCAGATTTTCGTTTTATGAAGTTGATGTAAATGATCCAGATTCGATCGAACAGGCTGTCAAAAAAATTCTGGAGATATATGGGCACTTGGATATTCTGATCAATACAGTTGGTGGTTATTATTCAGGCAAAGCGCTTCACGAGACACCACTTGATAAATTGGATTATATGATTAGATTAAACCTCTATTCCGTTTTCTTGGTCTGCAAATATGTTATTCCATCAATGATAGATCAACACTTTGGCAAAATTGTAAATATCGCAGCAAGACCGGGTCTTAAAGGAACTTCGAAAAGTGCTGCTTACAGCGCTGCAAAAAGCGGTGTGATCCGTTTAACCGAAAGTATGGCGACTGAATTGATACACAAGGGAATTAATGTTAATTGTATATTGCCAGGTACAATCGATACGCCTCAAAACCGAAAGGAAATGCAGGACGCTGAATACGATCGCTGGTTAAAACCAGAACAAATTGCAGATGTGATTCTCTTCCTCACCTCGGAAGAAGCCTCTGCGATTAATGGTGCCGCAATTCCTGTGTATGGCAGAAGTTAAATCAAAAATTCATTTCTGTGAGGTTTTTGTTTCTGTTGAAATTCCACACCAACAAAACTGGAATACTTGCACCCAAACAAAATAAAATTGAAAAAAGAAATCCAATTATTGAAAACACCAGAAATATTGGAAAAGTGATCGAACCTGCTAAAATCAGCGCACTAAGTAAAAATAACCCTGCAGAAAAGGCAATCAAAATCAGGGAAATTCGCTTTGCTTTTTTCATTGATGCTCTTCGTATCCCGAATATTTTTCCGGTTTGACCTTGAATCATAACGGGTAAAAGATCACCTTCTTCATTAGAATAGAACGTTGAATAGATTGGAAGCAACAATAATGTCCATTCTTTGTTTAAAAAATCTGGTTCCCACTTGAATCCTCTTAATTGATCAGCCCCTGAAGCTTTACGGCAATCTTCAGATGCAACTCTCTGAAGATCAGCCAGAGCATCAGGCCAAGCATCGGAAGCCTTTCGATTTGGTAAACAAATGTAAACATCATCCAGGTTCTCAACTTTCTTGCTGATGTTTCCATTAAACCTAAAATCACCTATTCGAGAAACAATTGAATTATGCTCCTCCAAAGCCGGAGCAATCACATTGTTGTATTCCCGTTCAAGAAATCCTAACCGTGGTTCCCATCGGATTCTAATTTCCTGTACTTTTTTCGAAGTCCATTCCCTTTGGTTATCATCATAACGAGCCTTATGGCTGACAACGCCATAATCAAACCCTGTTTCAGCCCACCATTTTGCTTTTACACGCGTATCGACCATAAACATTGGGAGATATATTTTCCTTACTTTCTGTAATAAATCCCCGGGTGTAAGGTCTTTGGGGGCAAATGGGATACCGCTCCCAAATTTTCTAAAAGCTGCGGACAATTCCACCAACTGCATTTGAAACGGCAGTGCTTTTTCAACAGGATTCTTCTGAAAATCCTGCAGATTTTTTACAGAAATTGGTGTTAACATACCACTAAAACATCTTGGACACATTTCAACCGGTTTTTCAGAAATATATAAATAAAGCCAACCGCAATTGTTGCACACATAATAACTCCCATCAATCTGATATGTATCCTCCCTAATTTCAATTGCCGTTGGCGTTTTCATATATCATCCATCTGATTTGCACTTTGGAAGATAAAAAAGCTGGCAATCAGCCCTGCAATTAGCAATACAAAGCCAACCAATCCAACAATTCCCCCAATACCACCAAACGGAAACGTTACCAGACCAATGAGGGCAAAAAGAATTCCTGGCATTATAATCCCAGCAATTACCAACCAAACTTTTGTCCAGTCTACAGGTCTTTGACCTGATATTTCCCCATTTTGACCGTTGACCATCACCTGAAAAGCGTCATTCTGGTAATTGTAAACAGCCAGATAAATGGGAAGCAGGATATAACGCCAACTCTCATCGTCGTAATCCAATGTCATACTGAAATTTCGAATTCTTGGTGTGCTTGCATGATTACGGCATATCTGACGGATTGCCTCGCGTATTTCATTACGGCTACTCTCCCAAGCCTTCTCTAAAGGAATATCGTAGGATTTGGCATAGATACCCGCTAGATATTCTGGGTTATATACAATCAATTCCTGCAAATCATAATTGCTAATCTTCTTAAAATGCAAGTCGCTTATACGATCCGTACCTTTAATCAAAACATCGTCAAATTTATGTTCAACGTGACCTGACTCCCAGCGCCATTCAATTTCTGTTCTGGTTTTCCATTCTCCATCTTCAAACACTCGCTTTATCCTTTCATGTCCAACTTCCGCTTTCCAATCAGCTAAGGTCAATGAATCGAACGTCCAGAATGGGAGATACAAACCCTGGTAATCAGCTTCTCGATAGACTTCCTTAAGTGATTCAGGCAACCTCCAATCATTTTGAAGCCAGGTCTTTGTAATTGCTCTAACTTTTTGCAGATCAATCTTAAACGGGATTAAGAATTTTGGCCTTAATTCCTCCTGCACCGCACGCCGTTGAATGACTTTGTTAGAGCCACAAAATAAGCACTTAGATGTTAATGATCCTACAGGTATACTTGTTTCAGCTCCACAGTTCTGGCACTCAATTTCGCTTCTGACTTCTCCCCAACCCTGTGCGGATTGTTGTAATGTTTCGACTTTAAATTCAAATGACTGGGCATCTTTTCCAACAATTTGTTCTTCGGCTGGTTCAAAATAACCGCAAAATGAGCATGTTAAGCCAGAATTTTCCACACTGAACGCGGTAGTAGCGCCGCACTGCGGACAATCAAAATCCACCACCTCTTTTTGAGGTGCTTCTTCTGATGGTTTTGGTTTATATACCTCTATTCCCTTTATTGAGGAAGCTGTTAGTTCAAATCCCGTTGGCGGAAAATCATCCTTCATGTTCCAATTATCTAAACCTGCTGACGACTCTGGCATGTGAAGGTAGTTGTGTTTTATCCCCCACTTCAAATTCTGCTGGGCTTTTCCCAGGCTTGCTTTCAGCGCCTTGAAAAATATATATGTCAGTCCCTTTCTCTGAATTCTTGAAATCAATAAAGGCTTGTCCGGTCAGTCTTCCTTCACTGTCAACCGCACAACTGGTCACCCATCCTATTACTCGCCCGCGTTTATCCAGAACTGGGTCTCCTTGATGTGCCATACGCACACCCTTATCTTCAAATTGAAATCGGATTACTCCCCGGTTCAAGTTTGTTTCTTTTTCTATGTAAGCTTCTCGACCGATAAACCAGGGTTTATAAACTTTTACATAGCTCCCAAAACCAGCCTCTGCAACTCCTAATTGATTTTCTCCCAGTTGACCTGATCCAATACCCATTTCATGTCCGTATAATGGCAAACCTGCCTCTGTTCGCAGCGAATCCCTGGCACCCAGACCAATAGGTTTTATTCCCATAGGCTCCCCGACTTCCAGGATCTTTTCAAACAATTCCCGCGCCCTCTCAGGATGGATGAACAATTCAAATCCCATTTTTTCACCAGTATATCCAGTTCGGGAGATGATCAAATCAAATTGCCCTAATTTCCCTTCACATAGTTCGGTGCGTTTTAATGAAAGAATTTCCTTTTCAATCTCTTTCTCAGCACCGAGCATTAACAGGACTTCACGTGATTTCGGTCCCTGTAATGCGATATCCACTCGCATGTCTTCACCCTGCTCTGGATCACGTAAATTTCTCAACAAAACATTCTTTCCAAAAACAAGCGCAGCTTCATGCTTTCGGTCAATCAACACCTCGCCTCTTTTTACTGATTGCAGCCAGTTCCAGTCTTTATCATCGTTTGAAGCGTTAACAACGATTAAATACTTATCTAGACCCCTGCGATAAATTAATAAATCGTCAATTACATCTGCATCTGGATCAAGAAAGTGTGTATAGCATGATTCTCCTACTCCTAATAAATTAATATCATTTCCTACCACACAGTTGAGAAACACGTTTGCTTCCGGTCCTTCCGCCTGGTATACACCCATATGCGATACATCAAAAAGTCCCGCGTTCTCACGGACTGCTTTATGCTCTTCCAGAACCGAGGAATACCACACTGGCATTTCCCAACCCGCAAACGGTATCATTCTTGCGCCTAATTGTTTGTGCAGGTCATACAAAGGAGTCCGCTTTATCTCGGATTCTATTTCCTCCCAGTTGAACTCTTGTTTTGGTTCACTGATTTCTGCCTCAATACCGATGAAGTAGGGTTTGTTGCCTGGCTCAAATTCAAGCATTTCGCTTTCAGGAAATTGAGCTCCAATAACAGGAATCACCTCCACCGGACCAGGTATTTTCCTTAATGGATCGTCATCAAACATAATATAACCATCTGAGAGATCTCTTAACCATGCCGATACAAATCCAGACTTTCCGCTCGAAACACGAAGAAGGCAATGGTCAATTCCAAGGCAGGTAATCTGACCATCAATTTTTCCAATAGGCGTGTTCAACTCAGTAGCTAGAATGTCTCCAGGTGACAATTCCTCAACATCGCTTGCGAATACAAAATTCATGTATTCGCGCAATTTTTCACCTTTCAATTCAAACGCTGCCCATTTCCCATCGGTTTTATCGTCGAGATAAAAGAAATGGGGATATCCATGTTCCGCCGATTCAAAATCACTGCCTGCGTTCCGGGCAATATCATGAACATGCAATTTTGACACTTCAAGAGTCTGAAAATCAACTTTTGCCCTTCTAATTGTTCTGGTTCTACCTTTCAGACTATATGGGCGAGTAGAATTGAGTACATCGGAAATAACATCTGCGATCTGATGCATATCATTTTCTTTCAATCCACGCTGAGTCACCCAAGGAGTACCCATGCGTATACCCGAGGGATCAAGCGCAGATGTATCACCAGGAATTGTATTGCGGTTAACAACAATGCCGGCAATATCCAGAATGCGTGCGGCTTGATCCCCGGATAATTTTGTATTGTCAGTACCAACAATCGTTCCGCAATCCAAATTCATTAAGTGAGTATCGGTGCCGCCAAAGGGTATCCGGAAACCATTTTCGGTGAATTTCTCTACTAGTGCTTGACAATTCCTGACAACCTGTTCCTGTAATTTCCGAAACTGTTCTGTTTTTGCTAGCTTAAAGGCAACAGACATTGCTGCAAATGTATTAACATGTGGTCCTCCCTGTTCTCCCGGGAACACCGCTTTATCTATCTTTTTTGATAAACCAGGATCAGTGGTTAGAATACAGGCCCCCCTCGGCCCGCAGAGAGTTTTGTGAGTTGTAAATGTAATGACATCCGCAATTCCCACGGGAGATGGAAAAACCCCGGCAGCGACAAGCCCGGCAACATGGGCAATATCCGCAAATAAAAAAGCATTAACAGAATCCGCAATCTCTTTAAACCGCTCCCATTCTATGGTCCAGGGATAAGATGAAAAACCTGCAATAATGAATTTAGGTTGATGTTCAATCGCAAGATCATTAATTTGATCGTAATTTATCTTCTCTGTTTCAGGGTCTACAGAATAATGTACTGCATTGTAGTATTTTCCAGATCGGTGTACGTTTGACCCGTGTGAAAGGTGGCCTCCATGCAGTAAATCCATACCCATGATGGTGTCCCCTGGTTGAGCCAATGCATGGAAAACTGCATTATTTGCTGGTCCTCCGGATAATGCTTGGACATTTACGAATATTTCATCAGGGGTGATTTCATTAGCCGCAAACAACTCTGCGCAGCGCCTTCTAGCAAGAGCTTCAACAATGTCAGCATACTCAACCCCTTTGTAATACCTGGGATCAGAATACCGGCGATAATACGCCAATCTGGCGGAATAATCAAATAATTCATTTTCTTTAAGATTGCGGGTGTCTTCTGCTGGGTAACCTTCCGCATAAATATTCTGAAATGCCGTCGACATCGCAGCTCGAACTGCGAGTGGAGCCTGACTTTCGGACGGTATAAGGATTATTCTGCGGGTTTGGCGTTCCGATTCAATCTCTGATAATTCGAATACTTCAGGGTCAATTTCCTGGAACGAACCCCGGAATATAAAGTCATTCATTGATTACTCCCGTATATTTTGAATGGTGAAAGAAAAAGATGGCGTTAACACCATCTATTCGCTTTTGTTATCTAATTGCTGATAACATATATTTCGAATTGATTCTATTACCTCACATATATGCGGTCAAGGGATATTTGTCACCCCTCTTTTCCTGTTTAAAAGACAGACTTAACCTTAAGAAATTTTCTATACGAATTTTTAAATTGCGGTTAACAGAATTTTGGACAATCGCCTAATTTACCGTGAAAATATTTGTTCATTTGCTTATTTAATTATTGTTGAGATATTATTTTAATTCATAAATATTGGAGGAAATTATGAACTGACCTGTTGCCGTAGCATTTTTAGCAATTCTGGCTTTTATTGATGGATTCCTGGCTGTAATTGACGTCCTTAGACTGCTCGGGATTCTCCCGATTGGTACTTTAGGACCGATGAATTTCTTCGGCGTTAGCATTTTGGGAGCAATCATGGCAGCCGTTGTAGCAGTAATCTGGTTCTGGGCAGCCAGAGGTCTTTGGAATCTTAACCCTCAAGACTGGATGTTTGTGGTAGTGATCGCGATCACCTATCTAATATTTGACTTTGTCGCAATACTTGGCGGAACCCCATTCCAATCGATTTTACCTTCTATCATTCTCAGTGGGATCGCTTTGATTCTTGGTCTTCTTCCAGGTACTCAGAAAGCTTTCGGTAGATAATAAAAAATATAACAACTCTACTAGATTAGCAGAATTAAACCGTCCACTAATATTGTGGGCATTTTATTAATTTTTTTCTTACAATATTAAGTAATTTATATTGATTTCGGGGGAAGTGGGCGGAACAGGACTCGAACCTGCGACCTCTTCCTTGTAAGGGAAGCGCTCTAACCAACTGAGCTATCCGCCCATGCGGCAAGCCAATTTATATAGCCTTTTGGTCTATTTGTCAATAGAAAATGAGGGAAATGGACATATTATGCTCGACCCGAAACCCATGGACGTTAATTCGAGATGAAAAATGTTGCTTTTCTTTACAAAATATTCATAAAGTATTGCAACTTGACCTCGATTGTGATAAACTTTACATCACACAGCTATTCCGCAAAGAATATGGCGTGGGCCAGGTTTCTTCTCCACTTGGAATCGGCTGACCTAGACCCTGGAGGATTACCATGTCTTATGAAGATCGCATCCGCGACGAACGGTCCAATATGTCGAAAAGTTTCGCCAAGCTGGCCGATTTCCTGCTCGACTCCTACGTCGAAGCAGCTTTCATGACCGCCAGCGAGTTAGCGCACACCCTCAACCTCGACGCTGCCACGGTCGTGCGTTTCTCCCAACACCTTGGCTACGAAGGCTTTCCAAAGCTCCAGCGCGAGATCCGTCAGCGCGTCAAAGATGATTTGCTCGTACGTCCCAAAGAAGCTGAAGTTCCCCAATCCATACCCGGGATTGCGTCGAACGCACTTCACGAAGTCTCCCTGGCAGTTGAACGGACGCGCATGTCGTTGGACACACAGGCGATGGAAAAACTGGTTGAACAACTCGGGCATGCCCGCCGCATCGTTATCTTGGCCGAAGGACCCGCACAACCAACCGCCTACAGCCTGGTCCTATTCCTCGAACAAGGCGGCTTTCCTATCTACATTGCCCGTGCCGGCATCGCCGATTTAGCCCGAACGGTCAACATCGCCACTTCCCAGGATTTGCTGCTCGCCATGGAAGTCACCGGCCAATCGCCTTATATCGCCCGCGCCATGGGTGAAGCCCAGAAAAGAGGCATCCCTACCGCAGCTCTTATTGCGTCTGCGTCTCTGGCATCTGCCCGCTTTACCGACACGGTCCTGGCAGCCCAATCCCATCCCTCATTGGGGGTTGGCATCATTTCTATTGAAACCATCGTCTACGCCCTGGCCCAGGTCCTCCGCTGGCGCTTCGCCGATCGCTTCGCCGGAACGGAACAGGCTATTTCCGAGCTCTCCGAGCGAATTCAACAACCAGTCGAATAAGCCTCAATCTCGATTATACTTAACCAAGCTTGCGCCCTCCGCGCAAGCTTAGAACCTTGCATACGGATGATGAGATAACCATGCGTTTTATTCGCTACCAAAAAGATAAAGAAGAGCCACATTTTGGATGGATCCTGACCCAAGAAGGGCAGGCGAGCGTCGGCCCAGTAGAAGGGTCGCCGTACGGAGAATTCCGCCGCCTGGAGGCTAGCCAGCCCCTCGAATCGGTGCGCCTGCTCGCGCCCGTGTTGCCATCCAAGATCATTTGTGTGGGGCGCAACTACGCCGCCCACGCCAAGGAACACGGCGCCGACGTGCCCGAGATCCCCTTGATATTCCTCAAGCCCCCCTCGGCGCTGATCGGTCCTGGCGACCCGATCGTTCTGCCCCCCCAATCCAAGCAAGTTGAGCATGAGGCCGAATTGGTTGTAGTCATCGGGAGGCGTGGGCGCTGGATTGCGCCGGAAGACGCTTTCGAACACGTACTGGGCTACACGATCGGCAATGACGTCACCGCCCGCGACCTCCAGAATCGCGACGGTCAATGGACGCGCTCCAAAGGCTTCGACACATTTTGCCCTATCGGGCCTTGGATTGAAACCGATTTCGATTCATCTGACAGCGTCGTCTCTTGCTACGTCAACGGAGAGATGCGCCAGATGGCCTCCACCCGGGATATGGTCTTCAACGTACGCCAGT
>JBJYWI010000167.1:0-41004 GCA_046259385.1 Anaerolineales bacterium | reverse complement strand
GAGACATTTTTAGACCAGCAGTTATAGGGGTACTCGCAGAATTCATATTTACCGCAGCCGCAGACTTTCAGGTCATACAATTTTGCATATTTGCCATCGACCTTCATCATAATCGGGCAGCCGTTGTAGTTGAAACAACCGTAATTCTGCCAGTTGTAAGACTTTTTAGGCAGCGGGGGCGGAGTGACGACCGGGACAGAAGCTACACTCCCCTCGACATTGGTGGTCTCCCTCCATACCCAGCAGAATTTGTCATCCTTGGTCGGATTTGCAATGTACCACCAGTTCTCATCATCATCCTGTCCATGCACGGTCGACTCAGCATTCACCAGCAGGTACCCATCCACCCTATAAGCTGTACTAGGACCCAGGCGGCAGTTGGTGTTGGCGTCCGCCCGGATAACCGGGTTTGAACCCAGTTCGGGGATCAAGGTCGCGGTGGGTGGCGGCGTATCTGTCGGGCCGGAGGATTCGGCGGTTGGGGTTGCAGTTGGGAGTGGGGTTGCTGTCGGCGGGACCTCCGTAGCAGTTGGGGTCGGTGACGGCTCAGGTGAGGAAACCTGCATCTGCTGTTCCACCTGCATGGCGATCACAGTTGCCTGGACGGCTTTGTCAATCTCTGCTTGGATGTCAACAATCGACTTGGGGGAAGTAGCCACGGAACAGGCACTGAAAACCACACCTGCGATCAGTACGCATAAAACTGCGATCCACTTGTATCTGCGAACGTCCATCTTCTACCTCCTTTGCCGCTTACATGCGGCAATCCTAATTACTAAAAACCTAGCTGTCCGCTGGAATCGATGCGTTACCGATAAAAATTAAATTCGCGCTTTTATTAATTACCTTCTTATACTTAAACAGGTTTTATATTTATCAAATTTCATTATATATTAGGTTAACCCGGAATTAAATTAGAAACTGTTTTTTCTAATCTTGGAGGGGATTACAGATTTGTTAGCAAGATGCTAAAATCCGGAACTAAACATTGGTATGTTATAATGATGGGATAAACTGGTTCCCCTGCCGGAGGTCTTTATGAACGAATCAATGTACGCACAAATGGCTCAGGCTATTATAGACGGGAATGTCGATCTAGCTGCCAGACTGGCAACCCGGGCGGTAGAGGCGGGTCTCGATCCGCTTGAGGCGATCAACAGGGGTTATGCAGTCGGGGTCAGGCAGGTCGGCGAAAATTTCAGCAACGGAACCGCCTTCATCCCTGAACTTGTCATTTCAGGAGCAGCGATGAAATCAGCCATGGAAGTTCTCGAACCAGAAATTGTTAAACGCCACGAAGAGCACAAAAAAATTGGTGTGGTTGTGCTGGCGACTGTGGAGGGCGATATCCATGACATCGGTAAAAACCTGGTCGGTTCCATCATGTCCGCATACGGGTTTGAGGTGCACGATCTGGGAATCAACGTGCCCGCAAGCCAGATCGTTGAAAAAGCCCGCCAGGTCAACGCGGATATCGTCGCGGTAAGCGCCCTTCTGACGACCACCATGATACAGCAGCGCAAAGTGGTTGAAGCGTTGGATGAAGCGGGTCTGCGCGGCAAAGTCAGGGTAATCGTCGGAGGAGCGCCGGTGGATGGCACCTGGGTGGAAGAGATCGGCGCGGATGGGTTTGGTGAGGACGCAATCCAGGCAGTCGAAGTCGCCAGGGGATTGCTTGGTCTTGACTAACCGGAAACAATTAATAAAGAACACGTTCCTTTTACTCAATAACATCTGGATGAATTGATTTCGCTTATAACACGAAGCTTACGGAGGTCCCTATGGCTGAAGACGCCCAATCCTTATACCAGGAGAGATTGAACCGCTACGTCACCGCCAATTACAATGGAAAACCCGACCGGGTACCACTGCGCATATTTGCGGAAGAATTCTCGGCGAAATACTGCGGTTACGACAATTATGAAGTCGCGCTTAAGCATGAACTGCAGTTTGATATCAACCGCGAATTCGCTGTGAAAACCGGTATAGACGCCATCCAGACTAATTCGGTCGTCAACTGGTTCGGAATGCAAAAAGCCTTGAGCTGGGAAGGAATCACATTCCCCGGATTTGGTATCCCGGTCGACTCGGTAAACCAGTGGGCAGAACCTTCTTCCGAAGCGGGCGCATTCCTGAAAGCGGACGAATATGACGAGTTGATTGATGACCCGACCGCCTTCCTGGCGAACAAATGGCTGGCTCGCTTTACGACCTGCATGCAGCCGGAAGGGGCGCCGGTGACCTTTGACCATAACATGGCTTTCGTTAACGGCATTATGGCTTACAACCAGTTTTTTAATACCTGGGGCGCCAAGCATGTAGAACTGGTTGAAGCCGGAGTTGTGCCAGCAGTCGGTTCAGTGCTCAAAGCGCCGCTGGACATCCTCGGAGATAAACTGCGCGGTTACATCAATTTATGCTTCGATCTGAATCAACGGCGTGATAAAGTAATCGAAGCCTGCGAAGCGTTGATCCCCCACCTGAGCAACCTGGTCGTCGGGGGCGCAGACACGAACGGTGACATCCCATCCATAATCTGGATGCACCGTGGATGTGTTCCTTACATCTCCAAGCGCGATTTTGACGAGATATATTTTCCGACCCTAAAGCCGATCATTGAAACCCTGTGGTCAAAAGGCGCCCAGATTATCCTCTATGCAGAGGGCAACTGGGATCACCACCTGGAGGCTTTTGCAACCCTTCCAGAAAAGAGCATCATCTTCCACAGCGACAAGACCGATATATTTAAAGCACACCGCATCCTGGGAGACAAGTTCTGCATCAGCGGGGGTGTACCGAATATGCTCCTGTCCAACGGCACTCCGGACGAGGTCCGGGCGACCTGCAAGAAGATTATCGATGAGGTAGCCCAAGACGGCGGATACATTATGGACGCCGGCGCGCTAATCATGAACGACGCCAAGGTTGAAAACGTAGAAGCCATGATCGAATTTACCCGCGACTACGGCGTTTACAGCCAGGGAAGCGTTTCAAGCCCCAGTCTGGAAGAATTAAAAACCACCCCCGATAGACCGGAAGCGCCGGCTTACCGGTTCAAAGAGCAGAAGCGGGCGCCGGGGGTTTGTATTCCCTGGGAGCAGAAAAAGACTGAATTCGCACCGATCGTAGAGCGCGAGGAGCTTGCCCGGGAGGTTTGGGAGAGCGTAGACAGCCTGGGATACGGGTTTTTGTGGGTTAACCTGACCTGGTAACTACCTATAAACCTGCTTTCTGGGTTTCTAGCTATTCCTGGAGTTCGTTATAGAGGGAATAACGGTCGCCGCGATAAAAAATTCGCAGAAATTCGATTGGAACATCCGCCTTCGAATAGGTCACCCTTTCAATTGAAAGCAGCGCTGACCGGGATGGGACATCCAGCAATCTGGACATCTCGGAGGAGGCATTAACAGCCCTGATCACCTGGGAAGCCCGCAGCCACTGGATGCCGTAATCCTGTGAGAGGGATTCGCGCAGGGAATATTCGCTGTAATCGTGACGCTTCAGGATTCCAGGGCAGTAGCGGTGGACAAGGTACGATTCCTCCAGCCCCATCGGCTCATTGTTCCCAAGGCGCAGGCGTTTGAGCAGAACCAGTTCCTCCTGTAGCGGTATCCCAAGTTTTTCGGCGACATCCTTGGGGGCTTCAAGCTTCTCTGATGAAAGCACTTTTGAACTGGGAGTGATGCCGCGCTGCTGCATGTCCTCTGTAAAATTGACAATCCGCACCAGGGCTTGTTCGACCGACGGTTTGGAAACAAAGGTGCCCTTGCCCCGCTGGCGGTAAATTAAACCCTTATTCACCAGCATATCCAGCACTATACGGACTGTGCTGCGGCTGACCTGGTAGCGGTCAATCAATTCCGGTTCCGCTGGAATCTGGTCGCCGGGCTGCCATTCGCCGCAGTTAATCTTTTCATACAGGATCTCATAAAGCTGCTGGTAATATGGGACCTTGCTTCTTCGATTTATCTGCTGTATGGTCACGGTTTCCTTACACTGTACGTGTCACGGAGTATTACAGTAGAATATAAACTAAGTTAATTTTGTAAACCGGGTGTAAATATTGACCTTCTTTTTATTATACTATATAATGTCATAATGTTGGTATGTTTACCAAATTATTCAGACGCTTCTGCTTAGTTCACAATCAATAGGAGAGTTCATCATGAAATTAAGTCTTGATGTTATTGGTTACGGAGGATATTTCACCCAGAAGGGTGAAGAGTTGTCACTGGAAGATTCCATCCGGCGGGCAGCCAAGTTCGGTTATGACGCAGCCTGCATTTTCGCCCACCGACCGCTCGGCTTCCCGATGGATCTGGATGCAGACCGGCGCAAACGTCTGCTTGACCTTTACCAGGAACTGGACCTGGAGGTCGGAGGCATCGTATGCTGCAATAACTTTGTCGAGGGCAACCACGTGCTGGTGTTCCCGCGCGAGAAGGAGATCATGTACACACGCGAGTGCATCGACCTGGCGGTTGACCTGGGCAGCCCGGTAGTGCGGGTGATGGCTTCCCTGTGGGGATATTTCCGAAATCCATACGGAGATGACGGTTACGGTCTGCCTGCCTTTGAAGCCCGCTCACGGCGGGTCTCGAGAGGCGAGGATTTTCTGGATGCCTGGCACCAGGTGCGCGAAGCGCTGACTGAGGTCGCCCTATACGCCCAGGACAAAGGCGTAACCTTAGCTCTGCAAACTCACCCTGAAATTACCGGCAACAACGACGACACCCTGCATATGCTTGAGGAAGTTGGCGTCGACAGCCTGAAGGTCGGGCTCGACCTGCCGTTGTTTGAATCCTACGAGCCTGATGACGTTGTCGAGACTGTGCGCAAAATCGGTGACCTGATGGTTTATTCACACACCATCTCCCTAGCAAGCTTCACGACCGTCGGCGGCGCTCCGTACGGCTGGGAGGAAGTCACCCCCGGCTGCGCGATCGACCCGCTGCCTTGGGAGCTTTTCATAAAGACCTGCAAGGAAATCGGCTACGATGGATTGTTCTCCCACGAACAATGCTCCCCGATTATCATGAAAGGGCACCAGCTTGGAACTCTGGATGTTATTGATGAGCGTTATGTAGATGCCCGCAATTACTTCCGGGGCATCCTGAAGAAACTGGACTGTTATACCGGAAATAAACCGGAGCACATCGATTACCAGTAATTGCCCGGCAGGACTTCCCTGTTAATATAATCAACGCCGGATAATCTGCAGTTAGAATATAACATGTAGTATTGAGCAGACAGCAACGTTATGTTATCAAGCGATACAAAGCCAGGTATACAGGACCTGAAAGGAGCTGAACCAGAAATTCTCCTGGAGGTCAGGAACTGCAGCAAGAGCTTTCCTGGTGTAAAAGCGTTTAATAAAGTCGATTTCGAGCTGTATGCCGGCGAGATCCACTGCGTAGTCGGTGAGAACGGCGCCGGCAAGTCGACTTTTATCAAAATGCTGTCCGGCGCCCTGAGACCCGATGAAGGCACGATTATTATCGGCGGGCGGGAATATTCTTTTCTTACCCCTTCCCTCGCCCACCAGCTCGGCATCCAGACCATCTACCAGGAAATCTCACTTGCACCTGACCTGACAGTAGCGGAAAATATTTTCATGGGACAGTACCCAGTTAACCGCTTCGGTTTGCTCGACTACAATAAACTGAAAGAGAAATCGCGCGCCCTGCTGGGAAATCTCAAGATTGACCTGGATGTGGACGCACTGATAATCGATCTAAACATCCCCCAGAAACAATCCGTCCAGATAGCTAAAGCCATGGCGATGGAAGCAAAAATTTTCATTCTGGACGAACCAACCGCTTCCTACAGTTCAAGCGAAATTTCCCACCTGCTTAACCTGGTCAAGGAAGTAGCGGTTAAAGGCATCGGGGTTATCTATATCTCCCACCACCTTGAAGAGGTCTTCAGCATCAATGACCGCATCACCA
Organism: Anaerolineales bacterium; assembly: GCA_046259385.1. Lineage (GTDB taxonomy): Bacteria > Chloroflexota > Anaerolineae > Anaerolineales > UBA4823 > CAVWDI01. Next base: position 35,056 of record JBJYWI010000167.1, on the reverse strand, counting down.
TCCTGCGTGACGGGAATAAAATCGCTACCCACCTAAAAGATGAAGTATCCGAAGAGAAGATTATCAGCGAGATGGTCGGGCGAGACCTGAGCATGTTCTACACCCGTGAAATGGTGGATGTGGATTACTCTAAAAAAGTCTCGTTCAAGAACTTTTCCGGCGGAGATATCCGGGATGTATCATTTGACATCCACAAAGGAGAAATCGTAGGCTTAGCCGGTATGGTTGGTTCTGGTCGAACCGACCTGGTCAGGCTGTTTTTCGGCGCCGATCAAAAACAGAGCGGAACCGTTGTTATTGAGGGCAGTGAAATACAGATCGACCACCCCGGACAGGCAATCCAGGCTGGTTTATCTCTGCTTACGGAAGACCGCCAGAAAACCGGCGTGATCCTCGAACACAATGTGAAGTGGAATATCTCTGTAGTGAATATGGCGAACTCGAGCGGCCGTTTTATCAACGAACGCGCCGAGACCCAGAATGTTGAACATTACATCGAAGCTATCGACATCAAGACCCCCAGCATTTACCAGGAGGTCAGGTTTTTATCCGGCGGTAACCAGCAAAAGGTTGTCCTAGCGAAATGGCTATACGCGAATTCGAATGTCATTATATTTGACGAACCAACCCGCGGTATTGACATTGGCTCCAAGGAGGAAATATATAAATTGATGGTTCAGCTGGCGAAAGAGGGTAAATATATCCTGATGGTTTCATCCGACATGCCAGAATTAATCGCAATGTGTGACCGGGTGGTTGTGATGAGACAGGGTGAGGTGGTCGGGGAAATCGGCCGGCAGGAACTCAGCGAGGAGAAAGTTCTGACCTACTCCATTGGAGGCGTTTTATGAGCGATGATAACAACAGGAATGAGAGAGTTACCAAGTGGGTGAATAAGAGCAACCGCTCGGTATATTACCTGCTGGGCATTCTTATCATTGCCGCGATCATCATGACTTTTCTTGATCCGAACTTCCTGACACAGAGGAATATCTTCAACGTCCTCAACCAGCAATCCACGCTGGGGATTGTGACCATGGGCGTCGCAATGGCGATGATCGCTGGTTGTATCGACCTGACTGTGGGGAATGTCCTTGCTTCCGCAGCGGGGGTCGCCGCGATCGCAACAGCGCGCTGGGGTTTGAGTGACGGTTTGGTTATCCTGCTGGCATGCCTGGTCGGGCTTGCAGCCGGGATCTTCAACGGCATAATCGTTACCAAAACCAGGATCGATTCGTTTATCGCAACACTGGGCTTGATGACCGTTTACCAGGGGCTTGCGCTGATCGTCTCGGATGGGAACAACATCTACCTGCAGGGCAAGTTCGGCTGGTTTGGAACCGGGAAGGTGGCTGGCATCGTGCCCTACCCGGTGGTCTACTTTGTGATTATCACGGTAATTGTCTATTTTGTAATGCGATTTGCCAAGTACGGGCGAAAGCTGTACGCGATCGGCGGCAACCCGGAGGCAGCCTTCCTCTCAGGCATCAATATCGACCTGAATAAAATCTTTGCCTATTCAGTGAGCGGACTGCTGTCTGGATTCACTTCTTTGATCGTTATCTCCAGAATCGGGCAGTCCCAGCCCGCAATGGGAGTCTCATACCCGCTCGAATCGATCGCCGCGGCGGTGATCGGCGGTGTCGCCCTCGGTGGAGGGAAAGGCACCATCCCGGGAGTATTCCTGGGTGTCATCCTGCTCGGACTGATCCGTAATTCCCTGAACATTATGCGGGTGCCCTCTTTTTACCAGTACGTCATGCTCGGTAGCATTATCATCATTGCAGTCACACTCAGCAATATCGGCGCGATCAGAAAATCAGGTTCATCAAGCTAGCCAATAAATAAGAAGAAAAGGAGGTCTCTGAGGAAAAAATAAACAAAAACATCCTTTCCAAACAATAATCAAAACAAGGAGAATCAGGAGATAAAAATGAAGAAATATAAGAATCTTTCACTGCTCGTACTGGCTTTTGTGCTCATTTTTGTGCTGGCTGCCTGCCAGCCGGCAGCCCCGGCTGAGGAGCCCGCTGCTGAGGAACCGGCAGCTGAAGAGCCAGCCGCCGAGGAACCCATGGAAGAGGAACCGGTGGAGGAAAAGCCGGTCTACCGGATCGGCTACATCCAGACCTCGCCTGATGCATACTACCAGATGCAGGCTGACGCAGCCGCACTGGTCGAGGATTACATTAATGAGAACGAGGATTTTGGAGTTGAGATGACCTTCGTTATTTCGGAAGGCCAACCGGAGAAAGAGCTGGCTCATATCGAAGACTTCATCGCCCAGGATTTCGATGCCATCATCGACTTCACGATTGCCGCAGAGACAGCCCAGCGCGGCGCCCAGCTTGCAAACGAAGCCGGCATTCCGTTCTTCGTGGTCGGTTCCACCGCTGCTGAAGGCCCTGGAGAGGTAACTTCCACGGTCAAGGGAGACTTTGTAGTTATGGGCGGAATGATCGGCAACTACATCGCCGAGAACTACCCGGATGCGAAGGTCGCAATTGTGGAAGGCACCCTCGGACAGGGTATTGTCGAACTCTTTGAGGAGGGCTTTGAGGCAAACCTGGGACCCAACAATGAGATCGTCCAGAAAGCCCCTGCGGACTGGAACGCCGAGAAAGCCCAGAACATTATGAGCGACTGGCTGACCAATTACAACGGCGAGTTCGATATGGTCTACGCAATGAACGCCGATATCTACCTGGGCGTGCTGCGCGCTCTGGAGGATGCCGGGCTGCTGAACGACCCGATCAAGATCATCACACACAACGGGCGCCCGGAGGATTTTGAAGGCGTGATGGAAGGGAAAGCGATCGCAACAAACTCGAACTCACCCACTTACGAGTCGGGTGTGCTGTTGAAGGTTGTCACCACCGTGCTGCAGGGCGGCACTGTTCCCAAGCTGGTGATCACCCCTGCCACAATGGTCGATATTGACACCCCCGAGAACCTGCTTGGCTGGGAGCTTGAGAAAGGTGTCAAAGCCTACCAGGAGTATGAAGTCCCCAGCGAGTAATATTTACCTGAGCGGGAGAGTTTGATCAATCTTAAACTTCCGCCCAGCCTTATCTAGGGATAAAGGCGCCTGGTGAGTCAAACAACAAGGCGCCTTACTTTTTTATTCGGACTCTCACAAGCCCTAACTTGAATATAATTGAATGTTGCTACTTCTTACTGGACAGAGGTGTCTAAATTGTTAAAAACTGCTGTAATTTTTCTGAGTGTTGGATTTTTGACCCTGTTTTCCGCCGCGGCTGGCTGTTCGCCGGGGGAATCAAGTGTAACCGGAGTGGTAACTTACCAACAGCGGATCGCCCTCCCGCCCGACGCAATCGTTATAGTCCAGATACAGGATGTCTCGCTGGCTGACGCACCTGCGGAGGTACTCGGCGAGCAGGTGATCTGGCCTGAGGGTAAGCAGGTCCCGCTACCCTATCAAGTGAAATATAACCTAGGCGACATAAAGAAAAATCACACTTACAGCATGTCAGCCCGCATTGAAAACAGCGATGGCAAGCTGCTTTTTATCTCAGACACCCACACCCCGGTCATAACCGGCGGTTTCCCCACGAAGGATGTGGAGATCGTGGTCGTCCCGGTGGGGTAAGATAAGTGATCCTCAAACAGGCGCTATGCCGCCTAGCATGTTAAACAATAGCATTACTCATAAGCTAGCTTATTGCGGAGCATTCCGCCCTGGGGCCCAAGCCGCCAAATTTCTGGTGTCTATATGATCCTTCGTATGTGAAATTATTCCCTTAACTCGTAGGGCGGCTTTTCGCTCCCCGGAATGTGATGTTGAAGTGCCTGGCACATGCACCACCGAATTGCTTTTCAGCTTTCTAATTCCGTAATTTTGACTGGTTTACCGATCAAATATGTGCCAGGTACTTGCATTGCATTCAATACTGCACAATACAATTTAATCCCCCAATGGATAAATTGGACCATGCCCAGGATACACTCGCTTAGCGCCTCGCTCCCGCAGCAGATGCCAGCTTTTGGTTACAAGTGCCCTGTACTCCTCTGTTACCAGTACTGGATGGGTGAGGTCCCCGGTAAATGCCGAACCGTTATCAAGCAGCAGCGAGATGCTGTCGTTGGAGTGCCCCGGTGTGTATAGAATCTCCCCCGGGATGCCAATCTCATCAAGTAAATCCCGGCTCTCGGAGGTTGAGATGGTTACATTTCCTTCCAGGCTGATGTCGACGTAATTATCATTGGGTTTGGTCCACTTCTTCATCTCTGGTATCGCGCTTACCTGTAGATCAATCACCAGCAGCGGCACGCCGGCTTCTTTCAACTCTTGGGCAAGACCGGCGTGGTCGATGTGGTAGTGGGTCGCCAGCCCGTAGCGGATTTCATGCAGAGGCACATCCATCCGGCGCAAATTGGCGCCCAATTTTCCCGTGGTTCCCGGCCAACCCAGGTCAACCAGCAGGCGTGATGTTCCGGCGCTGATCACCCAATAGTTGGTCGATCGGTAACCTATATTTATTATCGTTGTGTGGTAGGGACTGCCCACAGAACTTTACATTCTACGTAAGCGCGGCTCGGCGATCTCGTGCAGCCCGCGCGAGACAAAATAAAACGAAGCCGCAAACAGCGACAGCGCGATTGCAGGCGAAAGCATCTGGAGCCAGGGGGTCTTGCCAAGCATATCAATCGAAAAAGTGAAAGCCTGGTAGATCATCGAACCCCAGCTTAACCCAGCCCGAGTAATCCCGACAAAAGCGATGAACCCATAAGCGATGACCGCCCCAATTACGGTGAGCATCATCTGAACCGCAGCTAGCGGCAGCATATGCGGGACCATGTGCGTGAAAATGATCCGCCTGGCATTCGCCCCTGCAACCCACGAAGCCGATATAAATGGTTTGGTCATGATCGTCAGCGCCTGGGAACGCATCACGATCGCCACATAACTGCCTCCCGCAAACAGCCCGAACAGTAAACCAAAATACAGTGGAGTGATCTCTTCATGAAAGCGGGCGCCCAGAATGACCATAACAATCGGCGCCGGCATGATCAGCAGCATGTCCGACAGGTAACGGAAAACTGTATCGACCAGAGTCCCCTGGTAATATGCCGAGACTGCTCCCACCAAGGTCCCGACCGCAGCTGCAGTAAGGGCTGAGGTCAGCGCAACAAGCAGGGTCGGTGTGGTCGCCGCCAGCAGCATGCTGAGCACATCTCTACCCATGCCATCCGTCCCCAGCCAGTGCCCCCTCTGGGGAGGAGCCGGATTTGGAAAAACCATCGGGTCAAAACCAACCACAGGGTCATAGATTGATTTCGGCCAGGAAGTCTTCAGCAAAACTGGATAAACAAATGCCATCAACGTGAAGAAAATGATCAAAAACAGTCCCATAACCGCCAGCTTATTCTCCGCAAACACGCCCCAGTTCTCTACCAGCTTGCGCCTGTAAGTTCGCGCCTGGCTTTTCAAACGCTCCCAACGCGATCCGAACTTTTGGTCAGGCGACCTTCCGCCCAAGATTGGCGCAAGTACCTGTTCCCGCGAATTATCCGGATTTCTCGAACTGCTACCTGAAAAAAGGAGATTAAGGATCGACTCAAAGAACCCGCCGCTCTGGAACTCCGCAGCGGTCCGGGGGCTTTCTCCACCAGCCTGGTTGACCCGGATGCGGGGGTCGAGCACAGCAATCGCAATCTCCAGGATCAGGCGCGCCAGCAGGGTGATTAACCCGATGATGATCAACGAGCCCATCACAACCGGAACATTCTGGACAACCAGCGACTCAAACAGCAGCCTTCCCATCCCACCAGTGCTTAAGGCGTATTCGATCATCACCATCCCGGAGAGCAGGATTGGGATGGTCACGATCAACCGGCTCAGTACAGGCACAATCGCGATCCGGGCAGCATGTTTATCCCTAATTGTCTTCTCATTCAACCCCTTGGCGCGCGCTGCAAAGACGTATTCCTCGTAGCGGGTATCTTTCATGCTGGTTTGCATAATAAGCATGGTCTCTCCAAACATCAGCATAATGAATACCACAATGGATAGACCCAGCGCATGGATGATATCCATAAATCTCGCGCCAGCATCAATCGCAAACCAGAACCCCACCCACGCAAAACCAAGGACGGTTAATAATGCCAGGGTCCCCAGGCGCCGCCTGTAACGTTGCTCCAGCAAGAAATTAAATACCAGCAGTACAGCCAGTCCTGCCAGGAAGGTAAACAGCATTAACATCGCGAATGTGGACGGACGCCACATCCAGGTTTCCAGCCAATGCTCCCGCCAAACCTCAATGGATAACATCTCGCGGAAGCCGCCAATTTTACGGTTGATCTGCTGGGCAGCCCACCCCAGCAATGGCGGGAAAGCGGTGTACAACAGAATCCCGGTAAAAGTCGCCAGTCCGGTCCACAACCGGGCTTTGCTCCAGGATATACCCTTACCCAGCCACAGACCGATTAAGAAGGCGATCATTGCTCCAAATGTGAGAGTGTAAGCGCTCAACAGCATACCGCGCCCGATGATGGTCGTTACAGGCAGGCGGGTCATGCCTTTTTTGGGATCGCGGATATCCAACTCCCGGTAGAAAGAACTGCCCAGGTCACCCCGCAGCACCCCCCCAATCCAGTTCATGTAACGCTGCCAGATTGGTAAATCCAAGCCGAGCTCCTGGCGAAGCTCGTTAACTTTGTCAACCCCCTCGCCGTACTCCTGCAGGATCGCAAAATCGCCCGGCATGGTAATCTGAGACAGGAAAAAGACCGCACTCAGGAACAGGAACAACACAATCAAGCTCTGGAATACACGCGAAAGAATATATCTCCTCATCTAGGTCATCTCCGTGGTGGTGTGATGTTGAGGGAGAGTCCCACCCTTATATTTATTCATTTCAGCGGTAGAAAGTTCAATCCTGTTTTTCTAACCCCCTGACCTCCCCTCCATATAACCGCAGATCAGAAAGAGTGCGCCTATCAGGATCAAAGGGCCTGAAATAATCAGGGAACCGATCCAATCATTCCTTCCGCCAAAAAATACCCAGAACGCGGCGCCAACCAGCATAAAAAGCAGACCGCCAATGCGCTCACTTTTCCAGGCGACCAGCAGGACAACGGCTACAACCGCAGTCGGAATCAGATGCATCCCCAGCGCAAGGACGGTCTCAGCCACGTTGTACCCTTCAGAGAAAACATCCAGCGCGAAAATGCTCAGAAAGAGGGCATACAGGATTCCAAGGACTCGCGGCGTCCAGAAGGCAATTTTTTGAATGGTCATATATAAGCCCCTCCCAGAGTGTTTGATTATTATTCTACTATTGTTTGATTAGCGGGAATACGACGAGAGGCAATTGCACATCGAGAAGCTCCAATCGCTTATATTGAAAATCAAGTGAGAAGATATAAGTGGAAAGAAGCGCCGAACAGCAGCTCCGGCAGTTCTGTTCCAGTTGAGGTCTGCATGCCAGAGGCACGCGGTAGAGCATTATTAAACACCGCGCGTATAGCCAGTGCGATTCGCATGTTTTTTCAATTTCTAAATATTGCTCAGTTGAAGGTTACAAATCTCGCAAACCGGCTACTTCGAAAGGGCGCCATCCAGAAAATTGACAACTCGCCCTGAGAGCCCGCCCAGGACCAATTCCCGCACCCTGTGGTGGTTAACGCCCTCCAGCAGCCAGAAGGTTTTCGGCGCCTGCGCGGACTGATAAATTGCGCGAGCCTGTTCAAGCGTTACACGCCTGTCGTTTTCCCCATGCACGATCAAAACCGGCCGCGGCGAGATCCGGCTGATCACCTCCAGCAGGTTGACGTCCATCCGGGAGAAACCCTTGCGCAGTTCAGCCAGGTGCAGATACAGGTCGTTGACTCCCTGAGGAATCCAGGACGGGCGGTTGGTCTGCCAGACGCTCTCAATTGAAACAAACGGCGAGGCAGCTACAACTGCATTAATATCAGGATTGCGGGCAGCGCTCAACATCACCGCCACCGCTCCAGCGGAATGGCCTACCGCCGCGATCCTTTCCACCCCCCGCTGCTCCTTCAGGAAGCGCACTGCTGCGTCGACATCACGGCTTTCAGCCGCGCCGTATGTGAAACCCCAGGGGTCTCCTTCGCTCTCTCCATGCCCCCGGTAGCTGAAGAGCAGCGCGCTGTATCCGGCATCATGCAGCATCTCCACCATCGGCAGCCCCGATCGCTGGTCGCTGGAGGTGGGCGGCGCGTAGAGCACCGCAGGCGCGCATTCCGTTTCCGCCGGGAAAAACCAACCCCGCAGAAGCAAATTATCCTCATTTCTGAAGGATACCTCTTCGAAAGACAAGCCCAGTTCGCGGGGCGAATAAGAAGCTCTTGCGCTGAACCAGGGAGCCCTGGTGGCGACCATTTCCCCAAGCACAGGTGCACCCATAAAAAGAACCGACACGCCTGCCAGGAAACTCGGAATAATTTTTATGAATTCAATACCCAATGGTATAACCTTTTTTTCAGCAAAAACCGCTCCTGCATCCGGGATAGAAAATACTCAGGCAGCCAAACATCTCTGGCATACAGCCGGATGATGGAACGGTTAGATTAATCTGAACGGATAAAATACAAGCCGGGAGTTTACCAGCCCATGTTATTTAAAGTCAATCCCATGGGGAAAATATTCACTAAACCTTAAGCTAAAAATTAAATGAAAAAGAGGCTGTCCCAAAAGGTTGTCACCCTGAGCAAAGCGAAGGGTCTCCTGGACTAATTTGGAGATTCTTCACTCCGTTTTCCTAAGGGAAATCTTCGATCCCATAGGGATTGCTTCGCGATCAGAATGACATATACCTTGTTATTAGACAGCCTCTTAAAAATTACCGGGGTTTAATATTTTTCTGAATTATTCGGTTACGGTCCAGTGTAACCAGGTACGTCCCTGCGGCGGGCCGCGCCGCCGCCCCAAGCAGCGATATCGACCAGCACGCCTAGCCCGATAAATATCCAATCGAAGCCGACCAATCCTCCTGGCGAAAAAATCAGATACATCAAGAGGGTCCACGGCAGGAAAATCCAACCAAGGATTGCCAGGATCCAGTTACCGCCCAAACGAGCATTGACCAGAATCGGTTGAATAATCCACCAGATCAATATCGCTAGGCGGGGACCAAAAGCAAAAAGCGCAACAAAAAAGCAACACATAATTATTCCTCCTCACTAAAAAATGAATTCTTACTTACCCTTGTTTGACACTCTTGCGGAATACCGCCCGAGGTTGATGGCAAAAGGCTGATTTTCAAACATCAGTCAGCCAAAATGCCCACGACAGTAACAACAAAAAATCAAGGCATCCTGCTGCTGAGTCACCCCGGTAAAATTTGAATTTCTGAAATGGATCTTATTTGCAGGTGCCTGTTTTAAATACCATCTGCAATAATTATAACATTTAAAAAAACTACAACTCGGATGTGCATTGGGGGCAGCGTTTGGCCTTGATATTGATCTCCGAAAGGCAGAACGGGCATTTTTTCGTTGTGGGTTCCTCAGCCGGCTCTCCTTCCGCCAGTTCATCCTGCAAACGGTTGACCGCCCTCAGCAGCAGGAATACTGTAAAAGCAACGATTAAGAAAGAGATCAGGCTGTTGAGAAAAAGCCCGTAATTGATCGTCACCGCGCCAGCCTGCTGGGCCTCGACAAGGGTTAAATAAGGACCGGCTGGATCCCCTTCCTGCAGGGTCAGGTACAGATTGGCAAAATCGACTTTTCCCAAAAGCATCCCAATCGGAGGCATGATAATATCATCCACCAGCGAGTTTACAATCGAAGTGAACGCAGCGCCAATAATGATGCCGACCGCCATGTCGACCACACTTCCGCGCATGGCAAATTTCTTAAATTCATCCCACATTCAGCGCTCCTTGGTAAATAATAGAAATTATATTATGAACTGCTCTCAATATCCTGCCACCAGGCGCTGGGCTTAAGCCTCTTTCCGTAACCGAGCTGTAGATCCAGCCAGAGCAGCAACCGCCTCAGCCCGGTACCAGCCAGCCTCAGGGCAATGCGGTTGTGCCATTTCGAGTAATCCTTATTATAAGGGCAGACCCGCAGGCAGATCGAGCAGTCGCTGTTTTGTTCCGCCCAGTAACTGAAGCATTTCTCACCATCCACCGACCATTTACGTACCCCCTTTAAATTCGAACGATTATATACACCTGTCGACGGCTCGCAATCCGGGATTGCCTTAACCGGGCAGGCATCGCTGCAGCGCCGGCAGATTTCGCAGAATGCCTTCACACCAAAGCGAACCGGCTTATCAAAAGCCAGCGGTAAATCGGTATACACCTTTCCCAGCCTGAGGCGCGGCCCATACTCTTTTGTAATCAACAGCCCCAGGCGGCTGTACTCCCCCAAACCGGCTTTTATCGCATAAGGAACCGCCAGGGAAGTATCATTCATGCTGGCGACCGCTCGGTAACCCAGGTTGCGGATGTACTGCGCCAGCGACTGCACCACCAGTGCATCGTGCGAATACCCCAACCCAGTCGCCGCGCCGCTCAAAGCAGATGGCACCGTCCGGATCCAGCTGTAGTCCATCGGCTGGGCAACCACGACCACACTCCCCAATTCCGGGCTGATCTCGGCTTTCTTTTCAACCAGAAGCAGGTCGCTGAACCGGTGGATATATTCCCAGCGCGGGTCGTAATGAGTGATGCCGACCAGACCTGCTCCCAACGCTTTCGCGACCTGTTTGATCTCCCGGGCAGCCCTCTCCTGCGAACCAAGATCCATTCTTAAATCTGCCGGATCGCGAAAGACGCTGAACGCGTCCGTGAAACCCTCCCGGCGGTCCTGGTCTTGATTCATCTCGGTGAAGATATCGCTCACATGCCAGCTTGCATTTCGCAGGGCGTAGTCTCTCTGGGTAAATCCATCCACCCTGCGCCATGACTTCAGCGGTTCCCTGTAAGTCGCGTAAAACAACTCCGTTTTTTCGCTGCGGATTTTTGGATCCCACCACGAGCGCCTGAAGACGTCATCCTTCTGGTTGAAGCGTTCGAAGTCCTGGGTAATTTCGAAGCCGGCAGCCCGGTCCTCCTCTTGATAAGGGTTTTTATCCGGACTGCATTCGTGATGGAGGCGTTTTGACATGATTTCTCCCTTCCGTGCATGCTGAGGGATTATTTTACCTGCTTGAGGACAAATTTCACGAACGGAAGTACTCTACTCCGTTATTTCTTTGGGGGCGGGATGATTGAAAGCACCTTTGACTGAGGTTAGGGCATTGATTCCAGCTTCTCGATTTTAGAGAAAGGTGCGCGCTGACTGGATGCCAGTGAAGCTGAAAAGAATTCCTGACACTAAAACATGGCTTCAGAACAGGTACGAAAAACGCGCCTGACAGTATGCGGGCACTTTTTTCATTTAATCTTTTCTTTATTTACAATGGAAAATAATTGCCGCCCCCCGAGTTTCTTCTATACCTTCAACCAAAGGAGTACGAATTACCTGGGCAGCGGCTTCTTTATTATATGTCAAATTTTTCGAACGGGCCCCCACACGGTCTCATATCATATCCCCTGACTGGCAAACAACCCCTTTCCAAAGAAAAACCGCTGCCAGGTTCCCTCCCACTATAAAATAAGTTCGGTAATTTACCCGGATCAGCGGCTTATTTATTATATCACAAAATCCTTGTTTATGTCTTTTTCGATATCCTGCAGATTAATACCCAAACGACTGCTCCTCAAATTAGTGTGTCCATATATCCTCCCCTAACACGAAAGACGAGCTCAGCCAGTGATTGATGCATCAACGAAATTTCAAGTCTTGCATCAACAATCCCGCACTTGCATGGAAATATTTTTCAACCGACAGACATTGCCATATTTGAAAAATTAGGCGATACTATTAACCAACGAAAACCAATCGGGAGAGGAGAACAAGATGGCAAGAAAATATGTCGCAATGCGCACACTTTCTGGAATTTACCGGGTATTGGGGACAATCGTAGCCGTAATTACACTGCTGATCGCAATCAGTCTGTGCTCTGCCAGCGTCCTGGGCGGCGCGGCGATTGACAATTTCGCCCGCAACTACGGTCTTTACACCAATATCGCCGGGATTACAGGCGGTCTGGTCACCGGGCTGGTGCTTTCCGGACTGGCTCTGCTGTACGGCGGGTTGATGACAGTTGTATTTTTTGCGGTCGCAGAGGGATTGTCGCTGCTGATCGCAGTTGAGGAAAACACCCGGGCGACCGCCCGCATGCTGGAAAGCACGATCGGCTTTGAAACAACGGCGGAAGAAGCCGCGCCCGCAGATCAGGCTGGACAATTGGAGTAATTTGTCAGAGCGCCTGAACGCCTGAATTTTCAATATCTGTTACCTAATAGCTATAACCGATTATTTTGCCTCTAAATCCCACCAAACTTCTACGGATACGACAGAAGGTCATACGATCATTCCATTGAGCGATGGTTTTATAAAAATTCCACCACCTTCAGTTGGGTTTCACTGCAAGATAAACTGGGCGTTGCGGAAGCGTTCATCCAGATGGTTTTTTATCACCCCGGTATTAAAGGCTTCCAGCAGTTCGATAACATCTATTTCGACGGACAGCTTGGGTTCAAACCCGTGTGTTTGGTGGCTTTTATTAGATGTAGCCTGCCCCACCTGAAATGAATGCACCTTCATTTTGCATTCAATCTCAATTCCTTGTCCAGGGTTAATCCGGGCAGGGAAAGCTTTCGAAGTGGCACATTGCCAGGGCGATCGCTCCCAGGACACCTGATTTATCTTTCAGCACCGCCGGGATGATAATATTTTCCAATTGATCCAGTATAGCCGGTGGGTAGAGGTAGCCAGCCAGCAGTTCCTTTACTCTGGTTCTGATTTTCGAGAACAGGCTGAACTGACTCATCACACCACCACCCAAGACTATCCTGCGCGGTGAAAAGCTGAGGATAAGATTTACCAGAGCGGAAGCGATATAGAACGCTTCCAAATCCCAGGCTGGGTGGTCATCCGGGAGCTGCTCTGCTGGTAAACCCCACCGTGCCTGCATCGCCGGACCGGATGCCAGTCCCTCAAAACAATTCCTGTGATACGGACAGATACCTTCAAACGGGTCTTCTTCTCGGTTCTGTGGAATGCGCAAATGGCCCATTTCGGGATGGATCAAACCGTGGATTGGTTTACCCCTGACAATGCACCCGCCTCCGATTCCGGTCCCGATCGTGATGTACAGCAGGGGATCAAATTTTTGCTCCCCTCCCCATATGTATTCAGCAAGGGCTGCTGCGTTCACATCCGTATTTATAACCACCGGGACGTTCAAACCCGTTTTTAATTTCCGGGTTATATCCGTATTTGACCACTGCAATTTGGGCGTTGTTGTAATATAACCATACGTGGGCGATTCAGGATCCAGATCAAGCGGTCCAAAGGATGCGATGCCCAGCGCTGAAATAGGGTATTTCCGGGAATGGTCCTGAAAAAAAGCCAGCGAACATTCCAGGGTCTCTTCGGGGACGGTTGTTGGAAAGCGAGCTGAAGCAAATACATCGTTGGGGCTGCTGGCGATCATACACATGAATTTTGTACCGCCAGCTTCAATGCCCCCATACAACCTGTTGTCCACAACCCCTTTTTTCATAGCATTAAATCGTTACCCAGCTCTATTTCTGGGCAGTTATCCGCGAAAGTAACGGTGGTAGTCAGAAACCAGAAGATATAAAGGCGGTTCGTCTTCATCAACATCCGGAAAACGGCTCATAGGTTCGAGAAAACGATTGTCGCGCTGGTCATCATTGACCGAGGATACTTCACCAACCAGCACCCGTTCGCCCTCCGCCCAGAATTGATGATAACAACCCGGAACCAGCGTAATGCTCTCGCCCGGTTTCAAACTGGCTGTACCTCCGGCTTTAAATGTGTGCCAGATACTGTCAATCGAAACACGAACATCGCCACTGATGTCCAGTTTTTCGTCTTCGGTTGAATTGTACAGCTTGATTTTCAAGATTCCACCACCCCGGTTGATGATATCCTCCATTTTCTGCCAGTGAAAATGGAATGGTGTGATCTGGTCGGGTTCCACAATCAGCATTTTCTCTGCATAAACCTTTCCCACGCCTTCTTGGATTGCTCCGGGCAATCCATTCCGAATAGTGAACAGCAGAAGACCGTATTTACGAAAATTGCCGCGTCCAAAATCGGTGACGTCCCAACCAAGACTGTACTCCACAATTTGTTCAGCTTCCGGTCCCCTGGATAACCATTCCTGCTCGGTCCAGGAAGCAAAAGGCGGCAGGAAAAAGCGGCATTCTTGCGCAAATGCTTTACCCGATTCAATGATGCGGTTAATTTCTGACCGTTTCATGACATCAGTGTCTCCGTTTAAAGGTGGCTATCAGGCATTACTACCATTAAGCGCCTTCGGAATCACACCCATTTCGTGTACCGCTTCAGCGCCTACCATCAGGCTGACAATCTCATCCGGAGTTGATTCTGCAGCAATACGCTCCGCCACTTTCTTGCCTCGCCTCAGAATCACAATTCTGTCAGCAACCGCGAAAACATCCTGCATGTTATGGCTGATGATGATCACCGGCACACCCTGTTCCGCCAGAGTCCGCACCAGCATCAGCACCCTGCGCTGTTCTGTTACACCTAACGCTGCGGTAGGCTCATCCATAATCATCATGCGCGCGTTCCAATACACCGAACGGGCGATCGCAACTGCCTGGCGTTGCCCGCCGGAAAGATTGCGGATCTGCTGTGTAAGTGAAGGGACTTCAATTTCCAGATGGTTGAGAATCTTATCCGATTCAGCCCGCATTTTACGCCGGTCGAGCGTGTTCAACAACCCGCCTAGATGGCGCTTCTTTATTTCACGTCCCATAAAAATATTTGAACCCACATCCAGGTTTTCAGCGAGCGCCAAATCCTGGTAGATAGTCTCTATGCCCATATCGCGCGCCTCGCGCGGCCCGCTGAACACTACTTTCTTTTCATCCATATAGATATCCCCGCTGTCAGGTTGGTACACTCCAGAGATCATTTTGATCAAAGTTGATTTTCCGGCTCCGTTATCACCGACCAGACCAACAACTTCACCTTTAAAAATCTCTACGCTCACTTCATCTACCGCCACCAAACCACCAAACCGTTTGGTCAGGTTTTCAACTCTGATTAAAGGTTCCATATGCTGCTCCTTACTGCTCCATCGTGCGCCCGAACTGGTCGACAATTACTGCGATAATTACGACTACACCAACCGCGATAAACTGCCAGAACGGCTGCATGCCCAGGATCACAAGCCCAAACTGGATGGTCGCAATGATCAAGGCGCCTATCACAGTCCCAATAACATTACCCTCGCCTCCGAATAAGCTCGCGCCGCCGATCACAACTGCAGCAATTGCCATTAACAACGACGTTTCACCCGCATTGGCTGCCCCGCTGGTGAACCTCGCCGCCCATAGACTGCCTGCCACCCCTGCCAGCACCGCCGCGATAATATACACCCAGATTAAGGTGCGTTTAACCGGAATACCTGCCCGCATTGCAGCCTCTAAATTTCCGCCGATGGCATAAAGGTGCTGCCCGTATTGGGTTTTTGCCAGGATGTACCAGCATATTATGGTAACAATTAATGTGACAAAAACAACATTCGGAAGCAGCGGGTAAATGCTCTGAAGATCCACATTGGTGGCATATTCAGGGATCTTAAAAAACGCGATACCCTTACTTACCCAGAGGTACAACAAACTGCCGTTTCCCAATTGGCCCAGGTAAGGCGGCTGGTTGGCAACTGGATAACCGCCGGAGATCAAAAGGGCGATACCAAACACAGCATAACCCATCCCGAGGGTGCTGATAAATGGGGGCACTTTTATCCTGGCGACCAGAATTCCATTTATCCAGCCTGGAATGATGCATACCAGTACCCCGCCGAGCATCCCTAGTGGTACAACGAAACCGGGAGGCATCCCGGCAGCATATAAAAATTTCATAATTTCTGCAGAGATGACAGCCGCCAGGCCTAAAATGTAAGCAACTGACAGATCGATCCCAGCGGCAATGATGACCAACGTTTCACCCAACGCCAACAGCAATATCTGGGTGGTGAAGATCAGAATACCCTGCAAACTGCGCACACTTAGAAAATTGACCGCATTCATGGCCTGCGAGGCGATCGTAAAAACAATCACCATCAACGCCAGGAAGAACCACGGCCAGATTTTTCGAATGGTGCTGATGTTCTCAGCCCTACTCCTGTCTGAGAATTTAAGGAAACCGGTTTTTCTTGTCTCTTGTTCTACCGCCATTTATCTCCTCCAGTTTGAATTTGATTGGTTGTGGAGGCCTTAGGATTTATTGATTGTGCCCGGCACTTTGTCTTCAGATTTTATTGAACGATTATCTCTTAAGTGCCGGGCACTCTTTTCTAAACCCCACTGAAACTGCTTTTAATCTTTATTTGGTGTAGATAAATTTAGCGACCTCGGGATCATCCACATTGTCCAACGTAATGACCTGGTATCCGGTCGGGATGCGCGGCGGGATGCTTACCACACCATTGAGATAAGCCATCGCCATCTGGACCGCGAAGTAACCCATGTCGGCTGGGATCTGGGCGATGACCAGGTCGACAGTGCCGTTCCTCAGCATCTCGATCGCGGTCTCGGTGGCGTCAAACGCCACAACCTTGACCACGCCGCTCAGCCCCTGGTTCTGGACTACCTGCCCGGCTCCCTGCGCCGAAAATACGTTCGTCCCGAAAATCCCTCCCAGGTCCGGTTCGCGCTGCAGCATCGCTTCCACCTGCGCCTGCGCCTTGGAAGGATCGTCATCGTTGTAGTCTACCCCTACCAGCTCGATGTCCGGGTAATTCTCCAGGGCCTGCTTGCAGCCTTCCTCGCGCTGGTCGGTCGTGCTGATGCCCGGTTTTACGTTCTGGATGTAGACCTTGCCGGACTCGCCAATCGCCTGCGCCAGGGCTTCACACGCTATCAGCCCGCCCCGCACGTTGTCCGACCCGATATAGGACAGCGGGAAGGTCACCGGTCCGTCAAAGTAGTTGCCGTCCCCGATGAATGTGTCCACTGTCAGCAGCGGCAGGCCAGAATCGTAGGCATTCTGCAGCGGTGCGACCATGGCTTCTTTGTCCACCGGCGCCAAGAATAGGAAGTCCAGGTCACCGCGCGCCACCATCGCATCCAGCATGGGCGTCTGCACCGTGGCGTTCCAGTTGTCTGGAATCTGCACCACAAGCTCTGCGCCAAACCGCTCAATGGCGTTCTCGGCGCCGCGCTGCATGGTAAAGTAAAACGGATCCTGTACTCCTGCCAGGAAACCAATTTTCTTTTCAGCCGCCGTGGAGGTTGCTTCTCCTGTGCCGGCTGTGTATATGTACTTTGCAACCTCGGGATCATCCACATTGTCCAACGTAATGACCTGGTATCCAGTCGGGACGCGCGGCGGGATGCTTGTGACACCATCCAAGAATGCCATCGCCATCTCCACAGCGAAGTAACCCATGTCAAATGGTTTCTGGGCAATAACAAGGTCGACAGTGCCGTTCCTCAGCATCTCAATCGCGGTCTCGGTGGCGTCAAACGCCACAACCTTGACCACGCCGCTCAGCCCCTGGTTCTGGACTACCTGCCCGGCTCCCTGCGCCGAAAATACGTTCGTCCCGAAAATCCCTCCCAGGTCCGGTTCGCGCTGCAGCATCGCTTCCACCTGCGCCTGCGCCTTGGAAGGATCGTCATCGTTGTAGTCTACCCCTACCAGCTCGATGTCCGGGTAATTCTCCAGGGCCTGCTTGCAGCCTTCCTCGCGCTGGTCGGTCGTGCTGATGCCCGGTTTTACGTTCTGGATGTAGACCTTGCCGGACTCGCCAATCGCCTGCGCCAGGGCTTCACACGCTATCAGCCCGCCCCGCACGTTGTCCGACCCGATATAGGACAGCGGGAAGGTCACCGGTCCGTCAAAGTAGTTGCCGTCCCCGATGAATGTGTCCACTGTCAGCAGCGGCAGGCCAGAATCGTAGGCATTCTGCAGCGGTGCGACCATGGCTTCTTTGTCCACCGGCGCCAAGAATAGGAAGTCCAGGTCACCGCGCGCCACCATCGCATCCAGCATGGGCGTCTGCACCGTGGCGTTCCAGTTGTCTGGAATCTGCACTACAAGTTCTGCGCCCAAATCTGCAGCTGCCTGGGCTGCGCCGCGCTGCATGGTAAAGTAGAACGGGTCCTGTACTCCTGCCAAGAAGCCAATTTTTACACCCTCTCCTTCAGGAGCTTCTTCAACCGGGGCTGCTTCCGCCTCCTCTTCAGGTACTTCCTCCTCTTCAGGGGCAGGTGCCTCAACTTCTTCTTCAACCGGCTCCTCAACGACCTCTTCCACTGGCTCTTCCGGGGCTGCTGGTTCTTCAACCGCAGGTTCAGTCTCTTCTGGCATTTCCGCCGTTGGGGTCGCTTGTGGTACACAAGCTCCCAAAACCAGCACCAGAATTGCCAGCAGGCTGATAAATAAGCTTATCGTTTTCTTATTCATTTTTTGGCTTCTCCATTCCTATTTCAATTGTGGGTTAAGTAATCAGGTTTCGATCGGAAAGCTTACAGAATTCTTTGACTATGCACCTCCTTTTTTATCTGAACGTTCCGGATTATCCGCAGTCCTTTTTAGTAATCACACATAAACCAAAACAAGTACATTTTTGAAACACGACCCACCAACTTTCATAATAGCATTATTTTAACAGTTTGTCAATAATAATTGTTGTACTATAAACATATTAACCATAATTTGTTTGACTTTTAACATTTTAACGGGTATAATCTGTTAAATCTGAATCTCATGCGTGTTTACAGGAGTTCTTATGGGAGCCCAGAACCGAAGGGAAAACATCGAAAAACTTGTAAATGAGCGCGGTTTCGCGACAGTAGGCGAACTTGCGGAGTTGTACCAGGTATCCGAAATGACAATCCGGCGCGACCTGGACCGTCTCGCAGAAAGAAAACGCCTCCAGCGCACATTTGGCGGTGCTGCTTCCTTGGGTTCTGGGCAGCTTGCAAATAAATCGAAAGACGTATTATCTTTCTCAACCAAACCCGAAGGAAAACTAGTTGACCGTGTGGATGTGCTGGTAGCTTCTTCGGTAAACGCCAGATATGATGACCTGCTGATGGACCGCTTTAGTAAGAAGAATATCCCAGTACTTTCAGAATCGCTATTACTGCCCAGGACAGACTCTTTTGTTGCGGTAAACAACCAGCTTGCTGGTTTTGAGTTAGGCCGCTGGGCAGGCCACTATGCGCAGGAACACTGGCAGGGGAAAGCTGTCGTACTTGACCTTACCTACCAGCTTTCGAACACCCAAACTCGCAGCCATTCTTTTTTCCAGGGACTCCAGGATGTGATCCCTGGTGCTGAGCAGCGCCTCTCGCTCAATGCCCAGTCGCGCTACCAGACCGCGTACCAGCTTACCCTCGATGCCCTGGTGGTGTACAAGGATCTCAACATCATCTTCGCCATCAACGATATCACCGCCTTGGGCGCTCTGGATGCCTGCCGGGACCAGCAAATCGACCCCAGCGACATTTTAGTGCTTCCATTCGGACTGGAAGGTGACACCCTCAAAGATGCCCTGATTGAGGGGAGCTATTGCAAAGCCGGTTTGGCAATGTTCCCGGAAATCGTTGGTCCAGTCTGCGTGGAAGCAGCTATCCTGGCATTTAACCGCGAACCTCTGCCGGAGCAATTTGTGATTCCCCACGCCATCCTGACGACCGGGTCACTCACGCAGTGGTATAAACGGGAAAAGGATAGCTGGGCACCCCGCATGGACAGAATATGCGAGTATTTAGAACTGCCGATCGATATTGTCTCCTGCGAGCCGGTTCCAAACCGCAAACTCCCGGAAAGGATCGGTTTTATCGTGCCTTTCATAGAACATGAATGGTACCAGAATCTGGCAAAAACCATGGTCGAGTATGCAAGCAAATTAAATATCCAGGTTGAGATTGTGGATGTGGACAAGGACCTTGCAAATGAGCTAGATCTACGCAGGCGAGAGATCGCCCGCCAAGCTGCTTTAATGGTCCACCCGGGAGAGGTAATAATTCTTGATGAAGGGTTGTTGGCAGGTTATCTGGCGCAGGAGCTTTTGTCCCAGAAAAACTTAACAGTGATCACCAACTCCATTAATGTGTTCAACATATTAAAAAACAACCCGGATATCGTCCTGATCCTTACCGGCGGGGCTTACCGCCGCAGCACCCAGGTCTTGGTGGGCCCAAACGCTGAAGAAGCGCTGAATGAACTACGGGCAGACAAGTTGTTCCTGACCATTGCAGGAATATCCTTCGATTTTGGGCTCTCGCACACCAATATCTCAGAAGTGGCGGTTAAAAAAGCAATGGTCCAATCCGCGCGTGAAGTTTACCTGCTAGCGGACCATACTGCGTTTGAGCAGGAGGCGACCATACAGGTCGCGCCGCTGTCGGCGGTGGATTTTTTGATAACGGATGACGCCCTCCCAGCCAGCACCCGACTTGATTTGCGCGAAGTGGGTATCCAGATTATCCTGGCGACCATTTAATGCGATCATTAAAGGGGGAAAATAGAAAACACCCTGTTAAAGGTATATTGTTTAACCATCCTTAAACTGATTGCTAACTGGTTTTAATCCAAAAACCAACCATAAATAGTATAAATACCCTTCTTCTTCTTATGGAAAGAATTAGATGCCTTTTACTGGCTTTTCAGTGATAGTGAAAAATCAAACCCACGGCGGCCTTCCTACAAAGTTAGTAACCTCTATTATCTATTTCAAATCTCCCCCCGTGCTTTTTTAATGGATTAATCCCACTTCGAAGGAAAATTAAACCTAAAAGTACATATGCGAAAATTATTTCAATTTCGAGCGACACATATTCTTATCCTCGTTCTGGTAATCAGCGGTTCCCTTGCCGAGGGGATTTTAACTCAAAATACGATCCGGGCTGCTGGCACCCAAGCAGCCAATCCACCTCGAGATTACTGGTACTACGTCGGCGATGAAATAGTGACGCTGCCACTGGCGACGGATGCATTTACGGTGTTCTACGAAACGGATCTTTCACCTCCTGATGTGGACAACCTTGGCAGGGAGATTAAAACAATTGCCCCAGTCGCTGGCATGAAGGAGATTCTGAAGCCGGAACAAAAACTCGTTGAATTGGACTCCAGAGTAAGCGAAGCACAACTACACAATATCCTGCAAGACCTGCGGGCAAAACCAGGCGTGCACTCGGTCCACCCAGTTTTTGAACTCCCGGATGCGCGCATGACTGTCACTGACCAGTTTATCGCTCAATTTGCTCCAGACGCGAGTAAAGGAGAAATCACAGCATTCAACCAGAAAAATAATATTGAATTCGTAGAGGCTACCCGGCTGCAGGACACCTACATCCTGCGCACCGGGTCGGGTTCTGACACCATAGCTACCGCCAACCTCTACCATGAGAGCGACCTCACGGTTTATGCGACGCCGGACTTTGTCCGCTTTCTTGATAGGCAATTCACTCCAAATGATACTTACTTCCCGAACCAGTGGGGACTGGAGAACAACGGGAGCAATTCTCCCAGCAGTGCTGGGACTTCAGATGCAGACATGGACGCGAGTTCAGCCTGGGATATCACCCGGGGAGACAGCGGCACAGTTATCGCTATCATCGATGAGGGGGTTCAATTGAACCACCCAGACCTGAACGGAAAAATTGTGAGTTCGCATACCGAAGTATCCGGTGACAGCAACGGCGCGAACCCAAACAATACCTGGGACGCGCACGGAACTAACGTCGCCGGCATCGCGGCAGCGGAGACAAACAATTCCCAGGGAATTTCAGGCGTGTGCCCAGACTGCTCGCTGATGCCGGTCCAGATTGCATACTCTTCATACGACGGCGGACCCTGGATATCCACAGATTCCAGGATTGCAAACGGTATAGTCTGGGCGGCAGACAACGGGGCGGACGTGATCAGCAACAGCTGGGGCGGCGGGTCCGAATCCACTTATATAAACAACGCAATAACCTATGCTGTTACCAATGGTCGCGACAGTTTGGGTAGTGTGGTGCTTTTCGCCGCTGGCAACGATAACACCAGCCAGATAATGTACCCATCTACCCACCCAAGTGTAATCGCGGTTGGCGCTACAAGCCCGTGTGACCAGCGCAAAAGCCCATCCAGCTGCGACGGGGAATACTGGTGGGGCTCAAACTTCGGCAACGGTCTGGATGTGGTCGCTCCCGGCGTGGAATGGGTCTCCACCGACATGATGGGCTCAGCTGGTTATTACAGCGGGGAATACTTCCCTTTTACAAGCGGAGATTACTATCCCTTAATGAACGGGACCTCCAGCGCCACCCCGGCTGCGGCAGGTGTGGCAGCTCTGATTATCTCCCACCGGCCGTGCCTGACAGGAACCCAGGTCAAGAATATCCTGCAGGGTTCCGCCGACGATCAGGTTGGATCACCGGGTGAAGATACCTCTGGCTGGGACCAGTATATGGGCTGGGGTCGGGTTAACGCCCATCAAGCTCTAATCGAGGCGGGCGGATATTCATGCGGGGAGTCGGATAATAAGGTTTTTATCCCGTTAATTCTTAAATAATAGATTGCCTGAGGTAGTAAATTTAACTACAATCCCCATATTACATGGTTATAGATACAGGCGAAAGCCGAGATGCCATACTGCGTCTCCTGACTTAGAAACCGGCATACAAAAAACGGCATTTCCTTCTTGTCCAGAAAACCATAAACGCAACCGGACCTCCTATTTGAACCATTTTCATCTATAATATTTTCACCAAAATCAGTGTTTTGATGCGTTGTACAACAGTTTTCCGCAAGCGAGTCCAAGCAGTGAGCGGAAAATCCTGCATTTCATCTCGGGGAGGGACTGCGATGCACCATAACTTACTGCCTGCTCACCTGACAACATTTCAGCAGCAGACAATTCAATTACAGACATTCATCTGATGAGCATTTCGATGCGATTTTTTTAACAACTATTGATCCGGTCGCCGTAACTTTCCTGTTTGGGGCTTGATGCAGAAGGAGTGGGATATGACTGAAAACAAAAACGACCCATGCCAGGAGCTGACATCTCCCAGAAGAGTCAACTACTACACTGGCATGCTGCTCTCAGAAGCGGACCTGCGGCAGGAGCAGTCCTACCAGCGTGAAAAATCCAGGCAGCACCTGCGCTACCTGCACGGGTACGGAACTGTATGCGGTCTGCAGGTGGTTCCATATGGTTCTGAAAAACCTGCATTTATCAAAGTCGAACCCGGTTTAGCGCTGGATAGATGGGGGCGGGAAATCATCGTTCCTCAGGCAGCAGAGCTTGATTTGGAAGCCTATGCGCATGATGCTGGCGGTGCGCTGTTTGTGGTGCTGGAATACAAAGAGACTCCCGTTGACCAGCATCCAACCCCGGGTGCGGTTCCGGAGGCGGAAACCAGTTCCCCTGCAAGGGTCCTGGAAACCTTTGAATTGCTGGTAAGAGATAAACCGCCGGAGACCAGCAGACATTCCAACACGGGATTCAATGAAATACTGAAAAAAGCCAGAAGTGGGAAATTGGACGCGGAACGCCTGCACCAATTGTTATGCGAGTATGTCATCCAACCTTGCGAGCCCTGCGCCTCAGATCCGGGAGTGGCACTCGCTAAGGTGACCTTCCCGCCCAAAGGTCCCGTCACCCGGGTGGATATCGACAACTGCACATACCGCCCAATCGCTCTTCCAACGAATCTGCTGATGGAAATTCTGGTTGAAACCCTCCGGGATCAACCAGAATTATGATCATGTCATGGACACGTCAGTAATCCCTTTCACCGCCGTAACCGCCCTGCTGGGATTCCTGCTCAACAGCCTGGTGTTTACTCTGGTCATTTCCCAGGGCAGGAAAAGCTACCACTATCTTTTTGGAGCGGTCCTTCTGATCTGCGCGATATGGGATCTGGGCATATTCCTGACCATGGTAAGGAATCAATTTGAGAGCGAACTGGCTGTTTACGGCTATGTGGTGTTAATCCCCTGCGTATTTCTACCCGCATTAATTTACAACTTCACCTGTAATTACCTCAACATAAATAAAAAACGGATTATTATCTTGCTCTGGGCTATTTGTATTTTCAGTTTTATCGGGATCGCCACCGGGCTGGCGGGCAGGATATCAGGCGTGATCAAATATGATTGGGGGAATATCTACAGGCTTGATCCGCTGCTGCGAGTGGGCACCCTGGTCTCCCTGCCGCTTTATTATTTTGCCCTGTTTGCCTCGTGCTATTATTTTTGGGGCGCTTATAAACGGGAGACATCAGCACTCGCCCGCAGGCATATACTCTATATCTCAATCAGCTTCCTGGCGCTTGCGATTGCGCTGGTGAAAACCACGATCCTGTTTGAGATTGACCTGCCTTTTCTTCTCCCGGCCGGAATGCTGCTTAATGACCTGTTTGCAGCATTGATCGGGATCGCAATCATCAAACACCAGCTGTTTGACGTCACATTAGTGATCAAGAAAGGCACACTTTATTCCCTAATGGCGGTTGCGATTATTTTTATATTCAGTTTTTCCGAACACCTGCTGGTAACTTACATCGGGGATATCATTGGGGGTCATTCAACAACCATACACCTGCTGTCGATTGCGATTGTGATCGCAATAATGATGCCGTTCAAACACCGCCTGGAACATGCGGTGGACGAGTACTTCGCAGGAAAGAAGATCGTATTCTGAGTTTTTTCCCTCTATCAAGGGAGACTTTGCGAAGCGGAACGGCGGATCAGGGCAGGAGGTCCAAGTAATTCCCAAACAAATCCAGCACCTGTTGAAAATCCTGGCGCCCGAAACCGATCCGCACGTGCGTATCCCCGTACTGGAACACACGCGAGGGGGCGAGCATAATCCCGGCCTCAACCACCAGCTGCTCGCAGAAGGCATTTGTATCATCAACCATAAGCACCCTTGGGAAGCAGATCGAGCCGCCTCCCGGACGGTTCCAGGCGAATGCCCCGCTCCTTTTTTCGAAGAAATTCTCCAGCAGGGCAGCATTCCGATGCAGCCTTTCCAGCTGTTCTTTAAGGATCCGCTCCCGGCTGCGTAAGGCGACCAGCGCCAGGATTTCAGCGGGCGCGCTGCTGCAGATCGTTGTGTAATCCTTCAATTCCGCCATCTTTGCCAGAATTTCAACCTCCGCTGTCGCCACCCAGCCTATGCGCAGCCCTGGTAAGCCAAAACTCTTCGACAACCCGGAAAGGCTGAACGCACGTTCGTACAGGTCGCAGCCTGCCGGCAGGGGTTGGCGGCTGCCAAGCTCCAGGAAACGGTACATCTCATCCGCAAGCAGGTAAGCCCCAAATTCGCGAACGGTATCCACCATCTCCCTGTACCAGCTCACCTCCGGCAGGTGACCGGTAGGGTTGTGGGGGAAGTTAACAACCACAAGGCGGGTGTCTTGACGCAGGGTTTCTCTCAGCCAGCCCAGGTCGAACCGCCAACCTCGATCCTCATCCGGAACCCAAAGGCTGACCTCACATCCAAGCGAGCGCGCCACCTCGTAAAGGGACTGGTAGCCGGGGAAGGTACAGATCACATGACCGCCATCTGAAAGAAGCGCCAGCATCAGCAGGTAAATGCCCTCCTCCGGGGCGAGGACCAGCACATCCTGCGGTTTAATGTGCTCATAGGTACACGCGATCGCCTCCCGCAGCAGCGGGTGACCCTGCGATTCGGTGTAGCCCAGCCTGAGACTGTCCCAGAGCGCTTTCGTCTCCTCATCAGCCATTTCCACCAGTTCAGCCATAGAGAACGATTCGCAGTCCGAGCTGGACAGCAAATAGCGCGCCGAGAATTCGTATTTGGCAAAGTAGCGTTCCAGCGCAAAGGGGTTAATTTTCATCTTTTCACCGCCTGTCACGATTTTTCGAAAACCGATTTATGTTGCATCATTATGTTTTACCACAACAGAGGGTGATCTTGATAAAACTATTAAACCAGGTCTGAAACAGGTGACCTGCCGCTTTAAAAAATCCGAGCCAGCCGTAGTAAAATCGTAACAGCCCCCTGGAGAGCTATATGACCGCCATCCGCATATCCGGACCCATCAACCCAACCACCAGCCTGATCGACTTCGGGCTGTTCGGCATCGCCGGCATAGGGGCTGTCTACCTGATCCGGGACCGTATGGATGTTCTGATTGACGCCGGAACCCGTAAAGAAGCACCGAAGCTGGTTAAGAAGCTAAAAAAACTTGGAGCCTTCCCGCCGGATATCGTCATCTTGACCCACGCCCACTGCAACCACACCCAGGGCATCCCCCTACTGCGGGAGGAAGCCGCAAAGATGAAAAAAAGCTTCGACTTGCTTGCTTCCCCGAAAACCATCTCTCTGCTGGCGGACCAGACCTACAACAAGGACTTCAAAGGCGGTCCCTACCGGTCTATTTCGGATGTCATCCCGATCAAACCCGGCGAAAAGCTGACCGTGGGCGGCACCACGCTGCGCATCCATGCGCTGCCCGGCCACACAGACGACCACATCGGGGTTCTGGACGAAACCCAGCACAATTTTTTCGTTGGCGATGCGCTCGGAAGCAAGATCGCGGATGGATTATTTCTGCCGCCATTTAAGCCGCCAACCTGGGACCCGTATGCTTTCCAGAAGACAATCAAATACCTGGCTGAGATCGAATACGACAGTCTGTGCCTGGCGCATTTCGGGATTATCAAAGGCGAAGAAGCCCGCACAATCCTGGCGGAGGCGGTCGTTAACTGCCAGAAATGGTGGGATTTGTTCGAAGAGAATGAAAGCAGGCTGGACGATACTGGTTACATGGCTGAGATGGTCAAGCGCGAGTTCAAGCTGGTTCTACCGCCCATCAGGGTGCTGTCTTCCAAGGATAAGGCACTGTTTGGTCTGGCAAGCAGCATCCGCAGGTTAACCCACAAATACCCGGTCGACCTTGGAGACCGGCTGTTTGGGGAGTTTGTGACCCATTTAGCAGCTGGTTACCGGGTTTACAAGCTGGACCAGATATGTGATTCCAGCTGATTTTTTACAAGCGTTGGAGTGACCCTATGAACTCTGGCGCTGCCTTTCGGCTTCCTTCTCCCTGAGAATCTGGTCAGGGCTTTTATACCTTGGCTGGACCAGCTCAATTTCTTCAATCTGGTGGTTGCGCTTCATCCATTTCTCAAATCCAAGCGACTCAGCCACATCCAGACGCAGCCTGTGGCTGCCGAATTGAATAAAAAGATTTTTCCCACCGTCGCGTTTCTCGACAATCTGGACGTCGGTCACCAGGTCCCAGTTAATATATTTATCCCGTATTTTTAACAATTTCATCTTTCCCTCCAGTATTTCCTGAACACTTTATCAGGAGCCTTCACCCACCACTGTTTGCGCATTGCTTAAGGTGTTTAATCTTATTCACAAAAATGATCTCCCTGACAATATTTAATCTCTTCACCTCCTAGTAGATAAAATTTTAAAAACGCCTCAACCGGGCGGTATATTCAAAAAATGGAACTTAACCCCGCCTTAATTGTCCACTCAAATTAATAATTCCTTTTCCAGATTATAGCGATTATGCCCGGGATCGTCAACAGCAATCTTTCTAGACCCCGGGATTAAACCCTTCCCAGCAGTATTTCGATTTCTTCAGTATAGCGCTGCGCGCCGCATTCTTTAACAATCCAGTCAACCTTTTCCAGTTCATTGCGTGCACGCTCAATTTCACCTTTGTCGATATACAGTCTCCCCAGCAGCAGTAAAGTACGCGCCAGGTCGACCCGGCTGCCAAGCGTTTCAAATCTGGCAGCTGCATCCAGGTAGAAACGCTCCCCTGATTCCAAATCCCCCAGCTGGTGGAAAACTTCGCCTTTTAACCTGGCTGCAATGCCGGCATAGTTTTCAACTCCGGTTGACTCAAGCACTTGTAAAAAGTCTTCAATTTTAACCTGCGCTTCAGCCAGGCGCCCGAGTCCCAAAAGCATCCCGATCTGGACCGGGCAGAGGTAAATCTTTGAGGTCTGATTGTCGGTTGATGCGATCCTTTCCGCCAGGGATTGGCACAATCCCAGGACACGGGTCTGTTCAGCTTCACTCCCGGCGAGGTTGCCAAGCGCGTTTACGCTCCAGCTCTCCATGATCACCTGCCCGAGTTCCTGGTTGATCGATAAACCGCGCTCTGCCAGCTCGCGGGCCTGCTCTATTTCACCTTGATCGGCGGTGATCAGGGAAAGCAGCGAGGTCAGAAAGCCGAGCAGGCGCCCCTCGCCGATCTGCTCAGCCATGCTCATGCTCATCCGGGTAATCTCTTTCGCTTCGGCGAGTTTTCCCAATCCATACAGGGCGTTTCCCAGGCTGAACTCCGCCCACACAATCCGGTCCAATGCGCCGGTCTGTTCCCCAATCTTTTTGTCCTCAAGCGCGAATTCTTCCGCTTTTTCCCACCTGCCCATCACGACCGAGTTCTCAGCCAGGAATTCATATCCCGCAGCGACAGCCAGGGGGGAGTCCTTTCTCTGGCCGAGTTCAATCGATTGCTCCGCCCAGTAATTGCTTCGCTCAAACTGCAACTGGTGCTGGTATGCGCCGGCAAGGTAGGTGTAAATAAAACTCAGGGTGAGCGGTTCATCCAGCGGCTCCGCAAGGTCTCGGGCGCGCTCCAGGTATTCAACCGCTTGTTTATGCTGTCCACGGTAGTGGTTATAACGACCTAATATAGCCAACGCAAACGCCAGTTCATTGGTCTGGGTCTCCGGATCGAGTTCGTTGAGGGCATCCTCCAGATAGTTCAACCCGCGCTCGTCACTGACCTGACCATAAGCCGCGCCAATCTTTCCCTTCACCAGGGCGCTGTCCGCCTCTGAAGGCGCCAGTTCCAGGGCTTTTAAATAATCGTCGACTGAAGGTATAAGTAACCCTTCTAAAAATTTAATGTCACCCCGTGCCAGGTAAATTTCGTAGAGTTGATCCGGACGGTTAAGCGATTCAGCGCTGTCAGCCGCACATTCATAATAGCCCAGTGCTTCCTCGAAAGCATACAATCGGGTGGATTTGCTGGCTGCCTGCAGCGCATAATCCAGCCCCTTTTCCAAATCCCCGCTCTGCAGGAAATGATAAGCAAGGTCCTCGATATGGGCTTCGATCTCACCGCTCCCGTATAGGCGCTCCATCCCGGAACCCAGGCGCTGGTGCAGCCTGCGGCGGCGGATCGGGTTCAGCTCTTCGTAAAGCACCTCCCGGATTTTGTCATGGGTAAACGCAAATGACTCGCCTTCCGCAACCCGGACCAAATGGGCGGAAACCGCTTCTTCGAGCGTATCCAGGAGCTCGCCTTCTTCCCGCAGGTCCAAACCAGCACTACTGATTCCAGCTGCCAATTCGGAGAAATCAAAGGTCTTGCCCAGCCCGGCTGCGGTCCGCAGCGTGTGGATGCTTTCCTGGCTGATGCGATCCAATCTGCGCCCGATCGCTTCTTTTACGCTCTGGGGTATCGCCAGGTTTTCGATCTCCTCCCGCTGCCAGCGCCCGTTCTCGCGGTATATACCCCCGCTCTCAATCAGCGATTTAACAACCTCCTCAATAAAGAAGGGGTTGCCCTCCGTCTCCCGGAAAATCGCACGGGCGAATTCTTCCGAAACAGATTCCTGCTCAAACATGGACGCCAGCAGAGCTTTGCAGTCCTCAAACGTCAGCCGCCCCAACTGCACCCGGGTCAAGAGACGCTCCCTGTTCCAGTCCACCAGAGCGGCGGAGAGTGGGTGGGCGCGGTCGAGCTCGACTTCGCGGTAAGCGCCCAGGAAAAGAATCCGTTCGTCCTTTGAACGGCGCAGCAGGAAATAGAGAAACGATAGCGTACCCTGGTCTGCCCAGTGCAGGTCATCCACATACAGCAGCAGCCCGGAACGAGCTGCAAGCCCGCCCATGAAGCGGCTGAGGTTGTCGAACAGGCGCAGCCGTTCCTGGTCGGGCGCGAGAGGTGGGTTGGGTTTGACCGCACCAAGCCGGTCGGTTATCTCAGGCGCCAGCTTGCTCAATTCCGCGGCTATGCCACCATGCAGCTTTTGCAGCTCATCTCCAGGTTGGTCTGAAACCCACTCTCGCAGCGCCTCTGTCAACGGCAGGTAAGGTATGGTCGCTTCATATTCATAGCAGCCCCCCCGCAGAACTTCCGCCCGGTTGAGGCGAGCCCAGGCGACCAGCTCCTCCGCCAGGCGGGTTTTACCCACACCAGGCTCTCCGGAAATCAATACCATCTGGCCGCGCCCCTGCATTGCGTCCTCCCAGTGGCTGCGCAGCGTCTCCAGCTCGGTTTCCCTGCCGACCAGCCTGCCGCGCACAATCGAGTCAATCAAGGAAATTGGGGTTTCGGCCTCCTGGGCTGAGGCACTCAAATCGATCCCTTCCAGCCTGTCAGCAACCTGAGCCGCCGAGCCAAGCCGCTCATTGGGAGATTTCTTCAACAGGTCAAGGATAATTTGATCCAACGCCAGCGGGATATCCGCGCGGCGGGCGCGCGGCGGCACCACCGGGGTGTGCAGGTGCTGGGACAACACCGCCAGCGGATCGTCACCCTCAAATGGCAGTCTTCCGCAAACCAGCTCGTAAAGCATCACGCCCAGCGCATACAGGTCAGCCCGACCGTCATAATCCTCTCCAAGAGCGACTTCCGGAGCCATGTAATGTACAGTCCCGCTGATTGCATCCCGGGTTTCGGTCTCAGAACCCAGGCTGCGCGCCAGCCCAAAATCGCTTAATTTCAAGTCCCCCTGGCTGCTGATCAGAACGTTCTCCGGTTTTAGATCGCGGTGGATAATACCGCTGCGGTGGGCATGTTCGAGCGCGGCGCAAATCTGGCGAGCAGCCTCCAGAACCCCCTCCATATCCCCGGGGGGTTGGTCGCGCAGGGAGCCGCCGGAAGCAAATTCCATGACAATAAAATCGCCCTCCCCGCTGCGGGCGACATCGTGTATGGTGATGATGTTCGGGTGGTTCAGCTGGGCTGCAGCCTGCGCTTCAGCCAACAACCGTTCGCGCCCACTGGCATTCAGGCTTGAATCGTGCAGGATTTTGATCGCAACCGGCCGGTCCAGTTTTTGATCATGAGCCCTGTAAACTGAACCCAGACCGCCCGCGCCCAGCAGCTCTTCAATTTTATAGCGCCCTGCGATTTCAGTACCGATCAACGCATCCCCTCCCGTTTTACCACCAGCAGGGTGATGTCATCAAAGGGAAGTCCGGAACCCGTGAATGCCTCCAACTTTCTCTCAAGTTCTTCCAGTATAGAATCGGTTTTTTGGCCTTGCGAATCGCTGAGCAGCTTTTCCAGGCGCTCCACGCCAAACTGCTGGTTGTTTCCATCCATCGCCTCAGTAACCCCATCGGTGTACAGGCACAGCAGGTCACCCGAATCTATATGCTCCTGACCAACCTCAAAGCGGGCATTTTCATCTACACCCAGTGCCACACCTGTCCTTTTCAGGGAATTAAGTCCGCTGCCCTGATCCCTCATGAGCAGGGGTGGGTTGTGCCCGGCGTTGATATAAGCCAGTTCGCCGTTATTTAAATCGAGTCTGGCGTAAAAAAGCGTCAGGAAAATCCCTTCGGTTGAGTCAGCACAGATCAGGCGGTTGGCGTGGCGCATGCCGTCTTGCAGGGAGCGAGCGCTGAGCATGCTGGCACGGATAACACTGCGGCAGTTTGCCATAAAAAGCGCGGACGCCATGCCTTTATCCGCCACATCCCCGATCACCACCCCGAGTTCCCCTTCACCCAGCAGGAAGTAATCGTAGAAATCTCCGGCAACCTCCCGAGCCGGTATCCAGCGGGCGGCGAAATCCCAGCCCGGGCAGGACGGTGCCCGGGGTGGGATAAGGGAGGCCTGCACCTTATATGCAAGTTGCAGCTCGCGCTCCATACGGCCTTTTTCGACTGCCACCTGATATAAACGCGCGTTCTCAATGGCAACCGCCGCGCTGGCAGCAATCGCGCAAAGCAAGTCAAGGTCGTCTTCGGTGAAGATTCCCACCCTCAGGCTGTTGTCGACATAGATCGCCCCAAGGATAGAGGATTTAATTTTCAGCGGCGCGCACAAAATCGAACGCAGGCGCAGGTTCACAACACTCATGCGGGCGCTGAAACGCTCGTCGCTCTGGGCGTCGCTGGTGAGAACCGCCTCCCCGTTTTCGATCACGGATTCCACCACACCCCGTGAAATCTGGAACTGCGGGTCAACAATGGTGTTCTGGTCAATTCCGCGCGCCGCCCGGAAATCCAGCCTTCTGTTCTCCTCAGCCCGCAGCACAACAAATCCGCGCTCCGCACCGACCGCGGGTATCACCTCATCCATAACCTTGTTAAGCACCTTCTCCAGATCAAGCGAGGAGTTAAAGGTCTGCGAGAGGTGGTAAAGCAGTTCCAGCCTTTCAGAAGGTGGGTGGGAGCCAGGTTCGGGTTCCATAATTTAAATATTTAAAAAAGCGTATCTCTGGTTGAATAATAACGCCAAAGGGTTTATATCACAAGCACGATCACAAAAATCTCTCGTGATTATTGAGCTGGAATTTTGATTGGCGTTTAAACAATACCGACTGCTAAATAAACCCAGAGCAACGAAACGCTCCTATCACATAAATTAATCTTAAATTTAAACACAGCACTATATCAAGGAATAATTCGAGCGAAAATAACGGTGGAATGAGGATGTTATTTCGATTTTTCTCTGGAGAGCCAGGGGAACAGTGGGCTGGTGCTTTCCATAACCTGCTGGTAGCCCGGGCGGCGCTGAAGGGAGCGAATATCCATAAGCCAGGCACTGAAACGAAAAAACAACGCCATCGCAATGGGTCCGGAAAAAACAAGCACTGGTTTGCTTCCAGCTATCCCAGCAGCTAGAACAAAAGGAATCATGGAAAACCAGAAAAGCACCTCGCCAAAGTAATTGGGATGGCGCGAGTATTTCCAAAGACCTCCATTATACGTTCCACCCTGGTTGTATTCATTCGTCATACGAAATTTGCGCAGTTGTTCATCCGCAAAAAACAAAATCGCAACTGCAGAAATTGCCCCAGCTAAACCCATAACATCCCAAATATTGAAAGCTGGCTGCTGGGACGGAAGCTTCCCCAAAACCAGGGCAGCTGGCGCGAAGGCAAAATATACTAATATAGTTGGAAAAAGATGCATACCGAGCAGTGAAATCAACCAGTAAGGAAGAGGAAAGCTCCGCATTTGCTCATAACGCCAGTCTTCATGTACTAATCCGGTGCGCCATCCGCTCCATCTATAAAAGATATGGTAGCGTCCAGCCCAGATTAATAGACAAACAAAAACACAAATCTGCCGTAAATTCCAGGGTCCTGCAAGACCAGCGCCTACGCTAACTTTGATCGCAAAAGCGAGAAAGGGTGGCGCGATCACCCAGTAAGGATCGTATATAGAGGAATTTCCGTTTGCAATTGAGAACAACCAGATAACAACAGTGCAGATACAGGTCACAGTAAGACCAATCCAGAAAACGTCTTCAATGATCTGAAACGTGTACAGCGCCCACCAGGAAACTATACCTGCTAGCAGGGCGGAACCGTAAGCCAGGTAACACTGCGAGGCAGGCACCAGCCGATTGGGTGGAAGGGGTAGCCCAAGTTCGCTCATAAGAAATTCTCCCGGGGGTTTTTAAACCTGATGGTATTTTTTAGATATTTTACCAACTGAACAATTAATAAAAAACTACTCTATGAATTGTTCAAGTTGTCAATTGGAGATCAGCGAGGAGACCTGCTATCGCATGCAAGAAGAATATCGGGGATCGTACATTATCCAAGCGGGGAGAATAGTACTAACTGGGTGTTCCTACTTTAATATAGTTATATTAACGTAGTAAATTTATTTTAAACCGGTATTCTCCATAAAAAATATCTTATGCCCATCCCTTTGGTGATCAGCCACGGACGAGTAAAGACATTTCTCGCATCCGCGCTTTTACCATTGATCTTCCAATTCTTCGGCTGCCAGTCGCGTCCAAGCGCCTGCCTGTGTTCGACGCCAACCCTCATACACCACCCAACCTCCAAATGGCCAGGCTATAAATGGTAAAAACGCCCGTACCACAACGACCCCATCAAGGTTGTCTATCAGTTCGTAACTGAGATCAAGTTGCACCCTTCGTCCCTGTATGCTGGGTAGTTTGTAATTTTCTGTTAATCGCTGCCATTCTGTGGGGGGGTGAGGGGCGACGGTTTTGTATGCCTCCATGATCGCCCACTCCAGTGCTCGAAAGATGTCAGGGTTCTCTGGTGCCCGCTTCCAGTGAAGCGGTGGGCCAAACCGAAAGCCGCCAAATGGGTCTCCAATCTGAAACCACACAGTACCTTTAATGGACATCTTCGAACTCCGTCAAGTTTGCGCACGTGCTCAACGGATAAATCAAGTCGCCAGACGGATAGGTTCCGGACTATTTTTCTATCATAAACCGGGATTCCATATTGCAATAATTTTACTCTTGTTTTCATCCAAATAGGTGGTCATGTTGAGTGGGACTTACTTAAGTTATGTGTTGATTTCACCATTTCAGGTAATTTTTTTGCGTTCAATTTCACAAATACGAATATGCAATATGGGTTTTTATGCTCAATTTAAAACGTAATATCAGGCTGGAACATGTGAAGGGGGGATTTCGTCAAGCCCGACTTTTTTCATACATCTCTTGATATGGGTATTTTTTCGAAAGCTTCATCACCACGCTTCTTGCTGTTCTGACGATCTTCCCAGTCAGAAAAATATACTTCAAGCGAAATGTCTTGATTTGCTGCCGGTATTCCGTTGTCCTCAAGAAGTCAATCCTGAATAGGAAAAAACAAATTGTAAGCCAACATCATCAACTGTAAATCGCTTCATTTGACTGAAAGGATTTGAGTAACAAACAGTCAACCGCCATGTCATACCTGGCTTCCTCGATTTAATTCTCACAGTCGCAGCGGTTCTGATAAAAATCGATCACTTCTTCTGAGGACAGTTCCGTGTTGGTGACAA
>JBJYWI010000166.1:4814-6175 GCA_046259385.1 Anaerolineales bacterium | reverse complement strand
ATGTATTAGGCACGCCGCCAGCGTTCATCCTGAGCCAGGATCAAACTCTCCGTAAATACTTTTTCGTATATAAATATACGTGTAGTTCTGTACGGTTGTGTATTCTCTCAAATACAATTTGTTTTTCGGAATCTCAGGGTTCGTACTTCCTATCACTCTTCAGTTGTTAAGGTTCTTGATGATCTTCCCAATTAAGCACACAAAAAGACCGATGCCTTTCTCTTCGACATCGGATGGTCAGACCGAACAAGTATGTTACTCTGGTCTCTGACGCAGTGGCGTCTGTGGAGTTGTTATCGATCTGCTTCCCTGAGCTAGATCATCATTTTGAAAGTGCCTCACTATTATATGGAAAATTGCTTCTATGTCAAGGTGTCAATTATAGGTTTCCAATAAATTTTAAGGTCAATTTGATAAATTTAACCCAATTTATGCGCCAAGAGATCTTTCAGAGGACCAGATTTACTTCAAATTATTAAATTTAGCCCAGAATACTCTTTACTCCTATTAAGTCAAATCAACCTTTCTGCTCTTCCATCCGCGACAGTCTTCTCTGAGCGGCTGGACTGGTGATATCCCTGATTGTATCCTTTCCAATCCAGCGGGAGGTTTTATCATCCGATTTGATCAACCCCCGGGCGGTTGCGAGCGCCACCCGATTGAGCCCAGAACTGCGTTTGCCAATATTTCTGAGAGCCCAGCTAACAGCCTTTTTAACAAAATTGCGTTCATCAACAGCTGCTTCTTCGATCAGCGGGATCAATTCAATAAATTTTCCATCGGGGGCATTTTTGTCATGCCAGGCAAGGCAGGCGACCAAGGCATAGGCTGCCCTGCGTTCAAACTCAGGCTCACGACTATGCCAGGCTCTGATTCTGCCCCAGGATAATGGCGTTTTCTCAAACAGGTTCATACAGACCTGGTCGCACACATCCCATGAATTAAAATCCGTGATCCATTTATCCATCTGGTCTTCCGTAACAAGCTCCGGATCAGCCACCATCGATGCAACTATCCTCGCCTCCGCAATTCCAGTGTCCCATAAATCAAGTGCGAGCTGGTGGTCACGACCAACCTCTCTGGCAATCTGGCGTATCTGGGGAACCTTCACTCCTAGGCGTTTTTCGGTACTCATGCCATACCTCGCCATTCCATCCAGGTTTTCCGCATCTGCTGCGGATTGCAGCATTTCCATAACTTCATTTACATCCGCCATAAAAAACCTTCCCGCCAGTAATTCTTATTTAAGATACAACAGAAATTACTGAAAAAAGTGAGCTAACCGGCACCAATTTCTGTGTTTTTAGAATTTTAAATACGCTTACCTACAATTGTCCATTCAGCTCCTCAAAGATTGGCAG
>JBJYWI010000166.1:0-4714 GCA_046259385.1 Anaerolineales bacterium | reverse complement strand
AAGATTGGCAGACGCAACGTCAGCCTTCTGACCCTGGAGACTTTAGACAACGATCAGCACGCCTTCATCAGCAAGGAATTCTCTAATGCTTTTGAACAAATCCAACCTTTCTTCAACCGTGAAGTAGTCAACCGCATAAAAAATGTGACCAGCGAAAACTCCCCCAAAACTTTGTTTGGGGGAGTGATTCGCTCAAACCTGCCAGGTGTAGGGTTCAAGTTATCCACGTTTCTGCCACCGGAGTGGTTAGTTGCAAAGGCAGTGCCCTTTTATCGCTTTTAAAAGCTTTCCGAACCGCCCAGAAATTTATCCGACTAACCGGTCAAAATCATCAATCTCAACTGCCGGCGCGGTCGTAAAACCGATCCCCAGCATTTTTGAGAGACCAACAGAGGCCTTCATAGCCTGCTCGTTGTTTTTAAACTCCGTAATTAAAACCAGATCAATATCACCAAGCAGGGCATAACCACCCTTGACCTTGCCACCAGCCTCCTTGATCAAATCTTCTGCTTTATCCGTGCGGGCGGCGCTGATATCACGAATGCCTCCCGCAGAATATTTTCCGAACATTAAGAATGTCGCCATTATGCTTCCTCCTGAATTAAATTATGGTTAACACCTGAATTAAAACCTAGCTGATTAACCCTTTCCATCAAACGCCCGGCAGGTAACTTTGCAATTAATATACCACCAACCTGATACCCGTTCAAATAAGGTCAATTAGCAAGTTTAAAAAGCCGGGACTATCCCTTCGTGGGGTCGCCTTTTTCCAGGTTAAGCTGGACCGCCTGTTTTACATAATCGGAAAAGATTTCTTCTCTAATATCATCGAGACCGGCAAGTTTGAAGTGGCGCATTTTGTCACCACTCCCTTGGAGCAGATTAGCCTGGTCATCAATTTCCACACCGCGCCAGAAACCAAAGTTGACCGAGTTCTTAAATGCCTTGATGTAGCTGAACGGGCCGTTAATCTCATAAACAGGCTGAGCCCACTTGATCGATTCCCTTGCATCTGGGGCGGACTGCAGGACAATCTCACGCACCCGGGTTACAGCATCGGCTTTCCAGCCTTCGAGCCCGTTGATATATTCATCCACTGTTTTGGCTGCCATAAAAACCTCCACGGTAAAATATAATAAATCTTA
This sequence comes from Anaerolineales bacterium, assembly GCA_046259385.1. Classification (GTDB taxonomy): domain Bacteria; phylum Chloroflexota; class Anaerolineae; order Anaerolineales; family UBA4823; genus CAVWDI01. Next base: position 3,569 of record JBJYWI010000166.1, on the reverse strand, counting down.
CCATATTGGGCGAATTTGCTAGCCCGGAGCGTTTTTTCAGCCCCACCTACTCGCACCATGTACGCCCGCATATGGTGTGCAGAATACATTGATTAACCACAGGGGGTGGTACAGAATAAACCAACGGGTGGCTGGCTTCCAGGATTCGCAGCGCTTTCTATAACTCGACGATCACCTGACCGTTAAAAATAATTTTTTTCCTGAGGTACAGGCTCGAAGGTTGGAGGGCGAGTTTAATCCCAGACTGATTCAACCTGCATTTCAGGAAATTTCTACTCCAAAGTAATGACTGAACAAAATAATGCAGGTAAATTTTTTGCTCAACTTGCAGGAATAGCCGGTCTACAGCAACGGATCAATGGACCGAACAGGATATGCAGGGGTCGTAAGCGCGCACCAGCATCTGGGCATGTTTACTAATCTGGTCGGCGTCCATTCCCTGAGCATAAAGCTCGGGGACGAATTTGCGTAAGTCGTAATGGATGTTTGCGTGATTCTGACCGGTGGGGATGACGCAGTCGGCGCTCTCAATCTTCCCGAGGCGATTAATCTTGTAATGGTGGTAGAGAATCCCGCGTGGAGCTTCGATCGCCCCAACCCCCTCGCACTCCTCCAGCTCATAGCTGCCTGAAGTCTGGAACAGGTCCAGCTCGACCAATTCAGTGATCAGATCTTTAGATTCGTACATTACATGGAAGCATTCGACAAGCTGGGCAAGGTTGTGGTGAAAGGGATTGGTAGAGCCAGGGGTCAAGCCAAGCTGCTGAGCTGCCTCTTTTGCCCGTGGATGGAGCCACTCGTAGTTGTTATTAAACCTTGCCAGGGCGCCGACCGCAAATGAATCGCGGCTCAGCCTGCTCAACTTGGAGGTCGAATAGTCCGCCAGGTACTCATTGGTCATAGCTAAATATTCATCTTCGGTTTTGAGCACCCCGTCGCTGGAAATTAAGTCACCGCCAATAAAGGGATAATCTCCATCCCCGCGCAGGGACACAAACTCGGTCTCGCGCACGAAATCGGGCATGGGCAGGTCTTTGAACAAATCGAGCGCCCGCCAGAGATAAGGTAGGGCAGCCTCGAGCTCATCCAATAAAATATGGAGCTGGCTGCGGCGGGGCAACTGAGTCATGCCGCCGACCTTGATCACCATCGGGTGAGAGGTGCGTCCAGCGAGCAGGTCGGAGGCGCGGTTGGCGTACCCTTTCAAGCGGGTTGCGATCTCAATCACCTGCGGCGAAGTCTCCAAAATCGGTAAAACGCTGCCCACATTCAAGAGATCGGGTGCGACTAGGAAGAACAGGTGCAGGCTGTGGCTCTGGAGTGTCTCAGAATGCTTGGTGAGCAGGCGGGCGATCTGAGCCGGGCGGGGGACTTCGATCTCCAAAGCCCGTTCGACGGCGCGGGCACTCACCATGGCATGCGATATCGAACAGATGCCGCAGATGCGGGAAGCCAGGAGAGGTGCCATCTCAATTGAAAGCCCCTTCATCATCACCTCAAAAAAGCGGGGTGTCTCGACAACCTGCCAGTCGCAGCGGAGCAGCTCCCCATCCTCAATCTGGATGCGGATATCGCCGTGCCCCTCGACGCGGGCGATGTGCTCAACATTGATATCAATCGGGTTACCGACGTTTATTTTCATAAAATCACCTATCAACCAATTCGAAAGGATATCCTCAAGGTATTTTCACTCCAGAACCGGGAAGGACCCGACGCCGCTGAATGCATGGAAAAAAGCAGCTCGTTCGGCGATCTCTGACCTGGAAAAACCGTGGTCGGAGAGGATTTCATACAGGGAGTCAAAATTTGCCTCCGGTACAGGACCGCGGCAGCCCCAGCAGCCGAGATGGTTGCGGGGACAGATGGCATTGCAACCGGCACGGGTGACCGGTCCGAAACAGACCAGACCCATATCGATCACGCAGGTGTTAAGGCGCTGCTTGCACTCCACACACACTGGATACTGGGGGAAGTGGGGCTCAAGACCAAGGATGAGATGCCTGACCAGCCATTCAAATTCTGGTTTGGAGATCGGGCAGCCAGGCAGCTCTATATCAACCTCGACAACCTCAGAGAGCGCCCGGACCGGACCGGTATCTACCGGGAAATCGCCGTAAACTTCAGCCAGGGTATCTTCAAGATTAAACCGCTCGCGCAATTTATGAACGCCGCCCAGGCAGGCGCAGGCACCCATCGCAACCAGGATTTTAGCTTGATCCCGGATTTTCCGCAGTCGCTGGGCATCTTTTTCGGTGGTTATACTGCCCTCCACAAAGGCGATGTCGTAATCCTCATCCCTGTCAGAGGAAATCAGGCGGAAAGTCTGCACCTGTATCGACCCGAGCAGGTCTGCCAGGGTCTGCTCCTTATTTGAGATCTGGAGCTGGCAGCCTTCGCAACCGGTAAAGCCAAAGAAGGCGACTTTCGGTTTTTCGAGATCTATTCCCAGATATTTCATGTTCCTTCCTTTTGTATTGGAAATCCTACTTAGCAACCAAAAAATTAAATAGCCTCTTTGAGGTTTATGACCGACCAGTAATCAAATACAGGTCCATCTAGGCAGGTGAAGGTAGAACCAACATTGCAGCGACAGCACTTTCCCATCCCACAGTGCATGCGCCTTTCAAGAGAGACGAACATGCGCTGGCGCGGCAGCCCGAGGTCGCTGAGGTATCCGCAGACATACTTGAACATCACCGGGGGACCACAGACAACCGCGTAGGTCTGGTCTGGATCTATGGATATATTCTCAAATAAATCGGTGATCATGCCGACATGACCCTCCCAAGAGCCGTCCGGATACTCGACGATGGTCTCCATCCTCAAGTCGTAGACCCGGCACCATTCCTCAGCCTGGTAATCGAACAGAATCTGGGAAGGCTCCCTGATCCCATACATGATGGTCACATCACGGTAATCAATGCGGTGTTCATTCACCCAGAAGATGGTGGAGCGGAGCGGGACAATCCCTAATCCCCCTGCGATCAGAAGCACATTGGAGCCGACCATCTCCTGCATGGGGAAATGGGTCCCAAAGGGACCTCTTATCCCTACATACGCGCCCGGCTCCAGTCGATGGAGCATGCCGGTGACTTTGCCGACCCTGCGGATGCAAAGCTCAAGGAATTCGCGATTTGAACTTGAGCTGGAAATGGAAATTGCGACCTCGCCGCAGCCGGGAAGCTCGAGCATAACAAACTGACCGGGCAGAAAATGGAAATTTTCACGCTCGATAGGATCGATTAAACGGATATGGAATAATTTTTCATGCTCTGTGAGTGGTATAGCAGCCAGGACACGGGATTTAAAAGTACGCTCGGTCTGCATTCGGGCAGAGGGGCGGTTAAAGTCGGGTGGGCGTGCCATATTCGGCTCGAGGTTAATGTCATAGTGCGGGATTTTAAGCATCAAGCCACCTCCGTGCGGTTCAGGTCATCGATGACCGCCTTGGGATGGATGCCAGCTAGACAGGCTGCCCCGCAGCGATTGCAACCAACACACAAAGATTGGTGATAGGTTTCAACAAAACCGCGAAACTGATGGTAATAGCGGTATTTAAGCCGGATATG
>JBJYWI010000165.1:0-1585 GCA_046259385.1 Anaerolineales bacterium | reverse complement strand
TTGGTATTCATGAATTGAATTGAAAATCATTTTGGAATACTGTATGTTTTAAAAAAACATTTTAATTTCTCAATAAGTTCTGGTTTTTTTATTAAATTTTGAAATTTCAAACCAGTAAAATATGTCAAATCCATAAAAAATTTCGAGGTAACGCTTATCAGCGCTTATATTACTAATGCCGTATGAATACTGAAGAATTTTTACAAGAACATAAATATTATAAAACACTTATCGAGAGCGCTACGGATTATGTGGTCGCTATCAACCGAAACTATCAGATTATAATGGCCAACGAGCTGTTTAAAAATGAATTCGGTATGCAACCCAATGATTTCTGTTACAAGATATGGAAAAATAGAAAACAGAAATGTGAAGAATGCCTGGTAGAAAAAACTTATCGGGATGGCTGGGGACACTGGAACGTAGAGAATGTAACCATGAAGGACGGCAGAGTTGCCAATATGCTGGTTAAAGCGATTCCGGTCAAAAACGAACGTGGTGAGATCGTTTATGTCCTGGAAAGGGCTACGGATATCACGGAAAGGCAGCACCTACACGAGAATATTGATAAATTGGCAGGTAATCTGGAAGAGATGCTTGCCAATCGTCTGGAAGATTTGCAAAAATCCGAAGAGAAGTATCGAACCATATTTGAACGCTCCCGTGATGCCATCATTCTTACCAACCCCAGTGGAAGGATCGTGGAGGTTAACCAGGCAGGGGTTCATATACTGGGGTATAAGACCCAAAAAGAAGTTTTGGCACTGGAATCTACTGCCAAGCTCTTTGTTGAGAAACAGGATTTTATTGAACTCCAGAAAAGAGTCTCCCAGGAGGGGTTCGTTGTGGAGTTTGAGACCCGTCTTGCGGGTAAAAATGATTCAGGATTTTATGCGCTGATTACATCCAATGTAACGGTGGATGTATCCGGGAACATTACCGGCTATGTGCTGATTATAAGAGACATTACCAAGAGAAAAATCTCCCAACAACAAATCGAGAAGCGAAATATCCGGTTAAATATTTTAAATTCCATTTCTAAAACCGTTAGCAGCACTTTGAATCTTGATGAGATACTCAGCAGCGCTATCGATAAAACCCTTGAGGTGTTAGAGTCTGACAGCGTCAGGATTTATTTGATGGACGATAAAAAACAAATCCTTAACCTGGTGGCGGACAAAGGGCTTTCAACTAAATTAATATCAGAATCCTTTATGAAAACTCGTAAGCCCGGGGATGGACTTTTGGGTCAGACCATACTTGACGGTGAAACACGGTTGGTGGACAATTATTTGCGATCCCAAGACCCCTATGTGGATTCCATGATCGAAGAGGGCCTGCATACCACCGCTTATATCCCGCTGTCAACCAAAGGGCAGTTGATAGGAGTGATGTGCGTCAGCAGCCATTATCCGGTTGACCTTGCAGCCGAATATATTGAATTCTTGACCGCTATCGGCAACCAGATCGGTGTTGCCGTAGATAATGCAAATCTATATGAAAATATAAAGCAGGCCTATGAGGACCTCAAAGATGCCCAGGAACAGATTGTGCAGACAGAAAAACTGGCCTCTTTGGGCAAATT
>JBJYWI010000164.1:8102-18800 GCA_046259385.1 Anaerolineales bacterium | reverse complement strand
TTTGTAAAAAATTTATACAATGACCTGATTGCTTTTTTCTCAACATTTTTCTTTGTCACCAATGGGATTATTGTCGGATTATCAAGGATTGTTCAGTACCAATCATTGGTTTTCTTTTTTACAACTCTAACACTCGCCTCACTGGTGTTCGCTCTAAAAAAACCGAAATTTCACGTCTGGGGACTTTATATTGGAATGGTTTCATGGGCTCTTGCCCTGCTTTCCCATTACGATGGTATTTTTATCGCTCCCATGGTAATTTATCTTATCTACAGGTGGTTTAAGGAATCAACGTTAGACTTAAAAGAGAAATATATCCATTTGATAATATCTTCAGCGATTTCAATATCTCTGGTCGCGGTTTTTTACATACCCTTTATTTTTTCAATCACCCAATCAACTTTATCCTACTTTGTATCTAGGGTTCAGGTAAACCCGCTGGAACACAAATCCGGTTCAATAATTATTTTTAATGGTTATCAACCAATTTTTGCGTTTTACCTATATTTCGGACTAGCAGTTGCAGGTTTTTTCGCTGTAGGATTATCTGCTCTCAAATTGAAGGGTTTTTTGGGGGAAACATTCAAAAATATTCCTGGGATTCTAACTGTTAATAACCTGAGAACATCTTATATACTGGTTATTTGGTTTCTTTTTCCATTTGTGGCACTGGAAGTGATTGCAGACGATCCCGGTACGCATATATACAATTACCTGATCCCACTATTTATCATCATGGGGATTGGAATTTGGTATATCCTGCCACTGATTAACTTATTTATGAGACAAACTCCCAGCAGAGTTGTATATTTCGCCGGATTATCTTTTATTTTCTTTTTATTATTCACCCAGAGTTATCAAATATTTGTCGATCATCGCAGGGAGTATCCATGGGAGAGCAAAAAATATCTCTTCTGGGATATCGAACTTCCATACAAGATTCGATTGCCTCTATACGGATTTCCCTATTATAGGAATTGGGAAGGAATCAGCCGCTATCTTGCTGCCCGACCTGAAAGAATGAGATATGTCTCTAATGAAAAAAAGGAGATCACATCATATTACCTGCCTGACCAGAGAGGTAAGAAAAAATATATGTATATAATTTATATCCGCAGCCCTCAAATTCGGGTTGAAGACATGGTCCCCGAATTCTCCAAACTTTTCAGAAATGAGACCCCAATTTACACATTTGAAAAAAATAGCCAAATTTATTCCGCTGTATTCCGGGTCCGGAGAAATTACTTCGATTGATTATATAAAGAAAACAGTTAATAGGAATTTCAATCAAAAGAAATTTGAAGTTACAAATTCATGATCTGGCAGGTCTGGAGGGAATTGCTGCTTGAAAGTTATTCTTAGTCATTTTTTATGCTGATCATGACAAATAGTGTGAATAACAAGCCTTGTATCGTCAATATCGGCGGCATCAATATAGACCTGGTTTGTGCGTTCGCCGCACATCCCAGCCCCCGGAGAGACGATCATCGGCAGCGAGTTTAACAACGCTCCCGGCGGCAAAGGGGCTAACCAGTCGGTAGTAGCTGCTCTCGTTGAAGGCAAACCATTAGAGCAGGCTGTAATGTGGGGAAATGCAGCCGGAGCCCTGGCAGCCACAAGATTAGGCGCCCAACCCTCCTTGCCCATACGGGAGGAAGTGCAAAAGTTGTTAGCCACCGGAATTAAAGATAAAGCGCTTACTCCAGCTCGGTGGAGGGCTGCATCGAACACAGGATGAAGGTGTGTAAAACCGATAAATAGTTATAATAGAATTATTTCAATGCATCAACAATCGCGCGGAAAAATCAGTGTTATCCAACACTATAACTCACACGCTTCTTAATTATTATTGCTACGGGAGGAGTCCATGCCCAAACATATATTGATCGTCGACGACGATGTCATGATGCGCCGCAGCCTGGCGCTCAGCATGGAACAGGCGGGGTATAAAGCCAGCAACGCAGCCAATGCAGAGGATGCGCTTATGCTGGCAAGCCGTGAACCGCCAGATCTGGTGCTCCTTGATATTGGGCTACCCGAAATGGATGGCTTGGATGCACTCCATCATTTTAAGGAGCGCTTGGGCATTCCTGTTATTTTCCTAACTGCACGCAGGAGAAACCTGGATGAAATATTAGGCCTCGAATTAGGCGCAGACGATTACATCACCAAGCCTTTTGACCTGGATGTGCTACTGGCTCATGTAAAAGCGGTCCTGCGCAGGTCGGAACTGTCGCAACCGAAAATCGATTTAGAATCGCCTTTGACTTTGGGTGATTTATCTATTTTCCCCGGCGCTCATGTAGTGGAGATAGGCGGCGAATCAGTCGACTTGAGACCGCGTGAATTCGCCTTATTACACACGCTTGCTTTGCAGCCTGGAATGGTTGTTTCGGCGGATGATTTATTAGCTAGCGTTTGGGGAGCAGAATACATCGGAGAGCCTCAGGTTCTTTATGTTCATATACGTTGGCTGCGAAAGAAGATCGAGGATGATCCAGATAATCCAAAGCGAATAATTACTGTTCACGGCGTAGGTTACAAACTGGAAGTGCAGGGCGAATAATGTTGAAATCGCTTCGCGGCCAGTTATTGATTAGCCACATCCTGCCAACACTGATTATTATCCCTCTAATGGGGATCGCACTTGTTTATTTCCTGGAGAATAAACTCATCCTGCCCAGTCTGGAAAATCAATTGACCGATGATGCAGTTGCAATCGCAAAAATCGCACGCGCCCAACCCAAGATTTTTAGTGATTCGAACCTCGCTGGTGCATTGCTCAAGGACATGGATCTCAATACCCAAACAAGAGTGATGCTTCTCAACACCGATGGAGTTCTTTTAGCTTCCAGTGATCCTGAAGATGATTACCGGTTGAATCAAGCTTTAAACATAACTGGCATAACAGATGCTCAAGATAAGACTATCTCGAAACAACTGGATTTCAGTAAAGGTCTTCACGGCGAGGTGGTGGATGTCTTCGCCCCTGTGATTGACTTTGAAAATCAGCTTATTGGAATTGTCCGTGTGTCCTTTCGCTATGTTACAGTTGCGGATCAATTGATGGAAATGCGCTTTCTTATCGTGGGAATTTTAACTTTCGGTATATTATTTGGCGTCATTCTTGGTACTCTCCTGGCGTTGAATATTAATCAACCTATCAGTCAAGTTACTCAGGCAGTCTTAGGTCTAGCCCGCGGCACAAGCTCCGATTCAATTCCTGAGGAAGGACCGGAAGAGATTCAAATACTCCAGAAAGCTGTTAATTTCCTGGTAGCTCGTTTGCATGAGCTGAGGCAGAACCGCCAACAGCTTCTGGCAAACCTGGTACACGAATTGGGAAGGCCACTTGGAGGTCTTCACACGGGTATTCAGGTTTTGCGAAGAGGCGCTAAGGATGATCCTCAGATTTTGGATGAAATGCTGGAAGGGATGGAGATCGAGACCAGTATATTGCAGCGGCTGCTCGAGGATCTATCACATCTTCACGATCAGGTTATTGGCACACGTGAGCTGAATTTCCAGAAAGTTGCCCTATCTGAATGGCTGCCAAGTACGCTCATTTCCGCGGAGGAAGCTGCTCTCAGAAAGAACTTGAAGTGGATGACCAATATACCGCAAGAATTACCCGAGATTGATCTCGACCCTCAGCGGATGGCTCAGGTTATCGGCAATCTGTTGGCAAATGCAATTAAATATACCCCCCGTGGGGGAACAGTAAATGTCTCTGCTGGCGAAAGGGGGGAAATGATATGGATCAGGGTAAACGATACAGGCCCAGGAATTCCGGTGGATGAACAGGATATGATCTTTGAACCTTTCTATCGTGGAACGCAAAGACAGCGGATTAAACAGGGTATGGGTTTGGGACTGCATATAGCTAAAGATTACGTAACCGCTCACCACGGTCGCATAGAGGTAGATAGCACCCCCGGATCTGGCAGCAGTTTCACCATCTGGTTACCCACTTCGGTGGGTTTTTCCGATAATTAGATGGATTCTCACAATTAACCCCCAAATTGAAACGGAAGCATATATTCTGATTAAGTATCTGCTCAATTTAAGGATTCGATAAAGATTAATTTAGTCTAATTTAAAGACGTTAGTGGTTGTTGGGGGTAAGGTAGTAACAAGGAAGTCTGTTTATACCTTCAATAGATTCCCGTACATTATTCGGATGCAGCATTGTTTATCATCTGCAAATTCCGGATTTATGCTGTTTATTTGCTTAACCAAAACATTTGACGCAACGAAGCCGATAATTATTCCACGACATTTTAGGGTTGAATAAAATGTTGACTCCTCTCTCTCCAATAGTCATATTAATATTACTGGTTGCAGCTTTGGTGTTGATAATCTGTTCATTACTCCTTAGGATCTTGTTTTTGAGTAAAAAACGGATTTCTATTTCAGATGAGCGTTATTCCAAATGGTTGTTCATATGTATGTTCGTTTTAGCAATACTCAGCATCTGTTCTCTAGTCCTTTACTCACTGTTTTTCATAAGCCCCAAATAACTTAATCTGTTTCGTTAAATGACCGGCGTTAAGGGTAATTTAATAACTTGATTAGCCCTATATAAAGACTTAACTCGCTCATATGGGATATCCTTGATAAATAAGAGTATGTTGATCGAATTTACAAGACCCATAATCTATTCAGGGTCATGGAATATTAAAGGAATTAAAGGAGATAAAGGAATATGAACGTGAAAGAGATTAATTTCAAACAAAATGAAAGTATAAAGATGATCGAAGATGCTCCTTTTGCCAGGGTGCTTTTTGGCAGCGTCAGTTGGGCTTGGTTATGGTTTATTATTCGTCTCTATGTTGGATGGAAATGGCTACAGGCTGGTTGGGGTAAATTGAATAACCCAGCCTGGATTGGTGACAATGCTGGAACCGGTATAGGTGGTTTTGTAAGTAATGCCTTGACAAAGACTACCGGTGAACACCCAGATGTGCAGAACTGGTATGGCTGGTTCCTGCAGCATCTCGTGCAGCCCTATCCAATTTTTTGGAGTTACGTAGTGACTGCTGGAGAAGTGCTGGTAGGTGTGGCCTTAATCTTGGGATTGTTTACAGGCATTGCCGCCTTCTTTGGTAGTTTCATGAATATGAACTATCTCCTGGCTGGTTCGGTGAGTGTGAATCCCGTGTTGTTGATCCTGGCTACTTTGTTGGTACTGGCGTGGAAGACAGCTGGTTGGTGGGGTCTCGACCGCTGGGTATTGCCCGCATTAGGCACCCCGTGGCGCCCGGGATATATTTTTCACAATCAATCCGGGGATAAACACACTCATCCACCGTTGGTAAGGCACCCAGGTCAGGCATGAGGGGGAAATTATCACTATGAATTAAGAAAAATTTTTGATTGGAACGACTGAAGGCAGCGGTTGATAAACTCAGCCGCTGTTTTCTTTTATTATAGAATAATCGGCGGAGAGACTTAACTAGGGCGAAGTTGTTATGTTTAAAAAAAACCGCTATATTATTGCCTTGAAAAAGACCACCCCAAATCACCAAAGGATCGATCAGGTTATTCTTGGTGCTTGATGTCCACTTGATAGTCTCGACCCTCCCACTGGTCCTGGTCTAACCAGTAGATTGTAAATTCAATTTGAGAATCTGGAGCCATTTTATCGGTGGGTAGATCGACGTAAAACAGACCTAACCCGGTTTCCTGGGTGGTGCTATCCCGAACTTCTTTCCAGTTGGTTGAGCTCCAATGAATCTTGGCTGGAGAAAGTACCTCTATGCGTAAGATCTTACCTGCTTCGATGCTCTTTGCTTTGTGGTTGAACCGCCAAATTGCGTAACGCGATCCTGTTTTGTCTTCCAGATAACGTTTTACTGTTTGAGCGGGGGTGTCGTACACTCTGCCATCCTGGAGAGAACGGAGTAGTTTTAGGTATTCGGCATGAGCCCAGACAAGCGGCATCGCTGAACCAGAAGGTTTGCCAAAGAAAAGCTCCTTTTCTGGGAGGTCGTGCGAATCCCAGATTTGCTCAGGAATCATACCGCTCGGATTTGCAAAAGATTGCATGGTTGCCAATAAATGTTCGGCTTTTTTCTTGTTGCCGGCTGCAAGTTCATAATGGGCGCGTTCGCCGGTCAGCAGAGGCCAGGCGCGCCCCACGCCAGTGCCGTCAAACGGATTTCCATCATCGTTTTCGCCATATCCATCATCGTTGTAACGATGCCATGCGGGCCCGGAGGGGGTATCGATTTTTAATAGACCATCGATCACCCGGATGGTATTGAGAATGCGCTGGTCGTCAGGAGCACGCAGACCAAAGCGCACCAGAGCGAGGGCATCTGGACTCACGATTTGGCTGGTTTGGAGGCAGCTTTGATCAGGAGGCCTATTCTTGATAGGCACAAATCCATCAGCCGGGGAGGCGGCATCTGCAACTTCTGGAGGCGCAATCCGGACGTAATATCCTTCAACCCCGAATTTTTCAGCCAATTCCGTTCCCGTAACGTAAGTCCAGCGCTCGATATTCGCGTTCCAAACATCCGCGGTATCCCGTAAATAGGCAGCAATTTTGATTTCCCCTCTTTCTTCTGCAATGTCTCCAGCAACCAGTAAAGCGGCGATTTCTATAGCCAGAGTAAAAGGTGAAAACCCGGGATCTTCCTCCCATCGATCCTGCTGGGTTACTGGCCCGTTTCGCACCAAAAAACTGGCCGCACTGCGCACCATTTGCCAGAGATTTGCTAACTCCTTCATTCCAAGGGCTTTTGATCTCTTTGCCAGATCAATCAGCAAAATCGGGAATGCGGTCTCGTCCATCTGGATTCCACTCCAGTACGGTCTACCATCTAACCACATGTTTTGCGGCCAGTTTCCTTCTGGTTCCTGTGTCACTTTTAAATAATCGAGAACCCGGTGGGCGTCTTTATGAGCTCCAATGGCAAGCAAACCGCCGGCTGCTTCAACCAGATCCCTTGGCCAGACCAGATGGTAACCTCCCAAATCGTCATCACCCTTTGAAAAGCCCCACGGAACAGACAGGCTGGCAATCAATCCGCCGGGAAAGCGTTTCGCTTCGTGAATCTTCAATACCGCAGCACTGATCTCGAAACAATTCCTATCTTTTGCTGTTCTGCTTGTTTCCTCCAATGGTGCGATCGTTTTCTTCCATCTTTTCCATTCCTGGATGTAGATTGTGCGGGCTGAATTAAACCCTTTCTGAATACTGATAAGAGCACGCTGCCCAGCTTCAGCATAGTTGAGTCCAAAACCCAAAGCAAGCACGAATATGCCACTTGAAGAAACTAAATCCACCTCTCCGATCAGCGCCACATTCCCGTTTTCGGCGCGCCGGTAAACCCAGGTCATTTGATTGTGTAAATGCAAATCCTGCCAGCCATCGGAAAAACCCACAAAACCAACGGATCGTTTCAACCAGGAGTTATCACTTGCGAGCGCAAGGGCAATGCTGTCCCGCTCAGCGAAAAGCATTGGAACACCTTTATAATCACCAACCCAGGCGTTGTTGCCCATTCCCTGGTTTCCAAGGTGTGGCGCCAGCAGCACATAAATATGGTAATCCTTCAAAGTTCCTTGTAAAGGTTCAAAATGGGTGCGCTGAAGGACAACATCTCGCTGGGGATCAGTGACGATTTCTTTGGTTATTCGAAAGCGGTCTTGTTTGTCGTTGTTAATCAATCGATAAGCCGGAATGCCTTGCTCAATATATTCCACCTGGTGATCTGCATCCCGTTTTTCTTCGCTGAAAAAACTCTCGCCATCTGTGACAATTAAACCCATATCACGAATGCAAGCTTGATCGACACGCGGGTAATATATCTCATCAAAAATGCCATGGCTGAGAGTAAACCAAACGCGGCTGGTGGGATTTAATGCAGTCCCGATCCCAGATTTAGCGCTGGATGTCCAGCGCGCTGGAATTCCGGGGTGACCAGGAGCTTGTTGGCCGTTTTCTATCATCGCTACACATCCTCCCAATATTAGACCACAGGACTGATTTCGTTTAGTTATTTCTCGATTAAGGCATATTCCAGCCAAGTGTCGTGAAAACTGCTTGTGATCTGCATATCCGAAAATCCAATCCAATCCTTATATACTTATTGATCGCAAACAGAGATGGAAAGAATAACCATCAGGTTAAGAATAACCACGGTGTGATGACGTGGATCAATAAATCGCCCGAGAAATGAGCGATCATTGCGCTTTCCAATCCTCTCTTCCAATACAACCAGCCAAAAACCACTCCCGGAAAGCCGTTCAAGAGCATTATTCGAGTAACCCCAAGAGTATTTAAAGGTAAGCCGGCGGCAATCGCAGTGGGCAAATGGCCCATTCCAAATGCCAAGGCGGCTAGTAAGTTGGCTGACCATATGACCAATGGGGTTGGTTGATGAGTTCGGTGCTGGAGGTATCTGCTAAAAAACCATATCAATAGTGACATCACAAACAAACGAAGCAGAATCTCCTCTGTAAAGCCGCCATAAAAAGATGCTAAAAACCCTTCCCATATGGGTGTATGTACGGTTTCGGGGAGATTGAGCCTACCTGTCTGAAGCTGGTTCTGAATTATTGGGCTGAAAATTAATTTATCCAGAAAAACCACAATTGCACTAACCGCTAAGCCGATTAATACAACCGGCAGCCAGATGTAACCGTATTTCTTCTTAACTGGGAGGCCTGCTAAACGATCAGCGAGTATGGGGGCTCCAAAACCGATCTTTTCAGCAATCCCGAGACCGACACCTGTTAACAAGCCTAGGATTATTACTTGAATTACAACCTGAACAAGGATGAGTGCGGGCAGTGGTAACGGCATTTGGATAGCCTGCAGCTTATCCTGCTGAATCGTCAAAACATATGGAATAACGGCTAGCAAGCCGAAACTCGCCAATCCCCACAACAAGAAAAAAAGCTTCCAATTGAGCTGCAGAGAATTTATTTTTCTTAAAGGAAAGAACGTTGTAAGATGCGCCATTTTCTAATTCCTCAATAACCCCAGGTATGATCTTCGAGCCAATCGCTGAGCGCGTCCTTTACCTTAATCAGCATTTTTTCATAGCCGATGTCATTGCCTTCAATTTGTTCAGATTCGCTCTCAAGAGCTTCTAAAAGGTAGAGCACGGGGGTATCCCACCTTTCGGGGTCTTTTTGATCATCAGAAATTTTTTGGGCGGTATTGTCTAACCAGGAACTTAAATCAGACACTATTTTCATATTTTGTCTCCTTTAATATTCATAAAGTTTTGACGGTCCAATATTGTCAATCTACAAAACCCATCTGATTACACCTTGTGTGGGTTATATATTTGAGTCCGGCTGGCAATCGATAATTCCCACCACTTAAGGGGAGTTTTACTGTTGGGTGTGTAGATTCCGATAATCAGTCCATGGACATTATTAAACATAATTAATGTCCTTGAGTCTTTATCACTGATTTATCAAATCCTTAATTATTCCTTATTTGACCTGATTGGAGAAGATCATCATTTGATTTGTGTTCGCCCTTGGTAATTTTAAGGTTTTTTTAGGTTGCCGATTAAGGAAGTTTAAAGACTTATTGTTATTAAAAAGATATGATTAGAAAGAAAGGATAACGAATTAATATATCGGAAAGAAATCAAGGAGGAATATTTCGTTTGATAATCTTGGAACTACTTATTGTTGGGACCCTGATCGGTTCATTCAGCGCTTTGTTGGGATTGGGTGGGGGTATATTAATGGTTCCGGCATTAACTCTAATTTTCCATCTGCCAATTCGAACTGCTGTGGGGACCAGTTTGGTAGGGATTATTGCTGCTTCTGCTGGAAGTGCTTTTATGGAAAAGAAAGATCGCGAAGGTGATTTCCGGCTGGCACTGCGTCTTGAAGTGGCAACAACAGCCGGAGCCGTGCTTGGAAGCGTCCTGGCTGGGTATGTTAGCGAAAAAATGATTGAGATAACTTTTGCATTTGTGGCTTTATTTACCGCTATTTATATGATTTACAAGAGCAGCCGCCCAAAACATTTAAGTATCCCTGACGACACAGGAGATCAGAATGCTGTTGAGTCTCTTTTTTACCAGAATTACCAACCTAGACACTGGCTGGCGGGTTTGAGCATGGCTAGCGTGACGGGTGCAATATCGGGTCTCCTTGGTGTTTCAGGCGGTTTTATTAAAGTTCCGGTTATGTATTCCATTATGGAAGTCCCTTTAGGGATCGCGACAACCACCAGCAGTATCATGGTCGGCATCACAGCCGCCGCGAGTGTCTTCATCTACTATATGCGCGGTGACATTCATCCGCTGGTCGCTATCCCGATTTCAATCGGGGTATTTTCGGGTGCGCTGGTGGGCAATTTTCTTCTCCCCCATGCCAGAGTAACCTGGCTTCGGGCTGGGCTGGTAGGTTTATTGATGCTTATGTGCGGGCAAATGATAATGAAAGCAGCTGGCGCATGAGTTTGGTAACAGAGAGGTTTGTTAAAAGATGAGTATAAAGAATATAACGACCGGACTGAACTCTATTTATAAAACCTGTAGATTTAACAGGAATTTTCCATCAATATTATGCATTGTTGCCTTCCTGGCGATTGGTTTGATGGTTTTTGGACTTGCTGCTGGACTCTTGCAGCCTGTTCCGTATTCGTTCCCGGGTCCTTCTACTTTGTCAATCAGTCAAATCGTTCGACCCGTTACATCGAATGTTGGGCTGGTTATG
>JBJYWI010000164.1:0-8092 GCA_046259385.1 Anaerolineales bacterium | reverse complement strand
TTGCGCTGCCTCTTGTATTACTATGGTGGGCATTCCGGCAGGTACCATTCGAGCAGATTTGGGAAGCACTGCAGCAGTTAAGCGCTCTGCATGTGATCGTCTGGCTGTTGGTCAATGTTGGGCTGGTTATGATGAGCGTTGGCATTATTCTATTCGCATTGTTCCCTAGTTTGCGTGTTTTATCGGGAATTAACCAATTCCGGCACAATCATGAAATTATTAATTTAATAATCGCCGTCATTGTTCTTATCGAGCTGACAGCAGGCGTTTTGCTGATTTTTGTTATGAAAGGAGTACGTACATGAAAATGAAAGAATACCCTGAAATTGATAGTCAGATTGATTCTCTGTTAAAAGAATTATATAACGAGGAAGGTATAAGGCGTAAGCGGGCCAGGATTAGTCTTATTCATATCGGGCAAGCGGCGGTGCCGCACCTGATTGATGTGGTTCAGAACGAAAAAGGTCAGGCGCGTTGGGAAGCTATTGAAACCTTGAGAAGTATGGAGGCGCCGACTGCAGTGCCGGTCCTGATTGATGCGTTGAATGATGATGATACTGGTATTCGATGGGCAGCTTCTAATGCTTTGATCGCTCAAGATCGGGCTGCACTGAAACCTCTATTCCGCGCCCTGGTTAATAAAAATGGATTTGGCTCCCCCCGATTCCGCCAAGGAGCACACCATATATTGCATGCCTTGAAGGATCGACACCATCTTTCTCCTGAAGAGGTTGAAGTTTTTGAAGCTCTTGAAGGGATTAAGCCTGATGTGGAAGTACCCTGGACAGCAAGGGCTGCCCTCAAAGAGCTGGAAAATGAAAGTGGGAAATAATGAAATTATTTGGCATAAAACCTTGTGAGTTAACGGGAGACCTGGGATAACCGGCTTATGTATGGTTCATAATATCTGTAAAACTGGGCTGGACCCTGACATTAGATTTTTTACGCTCGTAGATAGGTTTTTGCCGGCTTATACAAACAAACCAATCAGGCAACAAAAATGATTTGGATTTGGTAATTGGGCAGGCAGTTTCACCTGCAATGAGGGTGTTGGACTTGCAGGTTTGGCTTAGCTTTGGATAAGAATATTGCTGAAGTCGTGTATCCATCATAGCAATAGATTAAATCAGAACAACTTTAGAATTATTTAAGAATCTTTTTAGCTCGCAGTAAAGATTTTTTACTGCATGGGTGCTAGTATGGAAGGGAATGGAAAAGAATATGTGGATGATTCCATAGGATCAGAAAACCAAGGAGGTATGAATGGACATAGCAATTGGTGCAAAAGTAATCTGCAGTGACGGCGCTTGCGGACGATCGACTTATGTTGTCCTGAATCCAGTGACAGAAAATGTGACCCACTTTGTTGTAGAAGAGAGCAATCCGCCAAATATTGAACATCTGGTTCCAATAAATGAGATTCAAGAAAGCAACCATCAAAAAATTTATTTGCGGTGCTCCCTTTCAGAATTCAAAAAAATGGAGCCTTTTATTGAGACAGACTTCATAGGTTCAGATATTAAGGAGTATTCCCTTCCATTTGACTATCCACCAGAAACACCACTAATGATTTGGCCATTTCTGAGCTTACCGGAGGAATTTACCAAAATACGGCTCGAGAATATACCATTATCTGAATTGGCTATTCGTCGCGGAGCAGATGTACATGCAACTGACGGATATGTGGGAAAGGTGGATGAATTTATCGTAAATCCTGAAAACGGTCACATAACCCACTTGATATTAAGAAAAGGGCATTTATGGGGAGAGAAAGAAGTTACCATCCCGGTTTCGGAAATTGATCGCATTAATGAGAATGATGTCTTTTTGAAAATGGATAAAAAACTGATTGCTTCTTTAAGGGCTGTTCAATTAAAAAGGTAATGGTTTTAAGCAACTTGTAGGAAAATGATTGTTTTTTATTTAATAGGAGAATTTTGATTAAGATAACAATGACAATGGATGGGCTACTTTCAATAATGTAAGTCGAAAGGAAAAACAAAATGAAAATAATTGGCAAGATCATTGCTATCATTTTCGGATTAGTAATCGTTATCCAATTAATCCCGTATGGACGCAGCCATACCAATCCACCTGTTGTATCAGAGCCATCTTGGGATTCTGCGCAAACAAGAGCTTTAGCAGCGCGGGCATGCATGAATTGTCATAGCAACGAAACTGTTTGGCCATGGTATAGCAACATTGCACCAGTTTCCTGGTTAGTTCAACATGACGTAGATGAAGCGCGCCAGCGAATGAACTTTTCCGAATGGGGTCAAAGGAGACAAGACATCGACGATATCTATTCGGTCATCAAGAATGGCGAGATGCCGCCATTTCAATATCTCATCATGCACCCTGAAGCCAGACTCACAGACTCAGAGAAACAAATTTTGATCGAGGGTTTCCAGGCTACACTCGGGCAATAAAATCAACGATATCTATAAGCCGAATTACAAGATGCTCTTAGTCAAAATCGTGGTGTAAGACTGTCTATCAAAGTGTCAGACCCTGGATGTTTATCGTGATGAGTCCCGCTAAATAAAATTAGCCAGATCAAGACTCCAAATCCAGGCAAAGCTACTACTGCGAAAACTGTGTATAAACTACCCATAGGAGCTAGCCAGGCAACAACGAGCCAGTGTGTCAGGATTATCTCCAGATCATGTAATTTTAGTGGAAATTCGTTATAACGAATGATTACTGTTAATCCTGAAAGATTCCAACCATACAAGGCTAAATAGGTATGAATTTTTAACAATAATGCCCAGGCACGAGGTTCTTGCACGGGCATATAGGTTTCAGCCAGGGTTATCATAATCCCAGTGATACTGGTAATCACGAGAAATAAGATTCCAGAAATTAGAAAATTCTCTTGCTCAATCTTTCTGCTGTCGTACCTGAACAGGAAAAACACTATCAACACATCTATAAAAAGAAGCATAGCCACAGCAACCTGCAAGGCATCAATCTGAAGGATGATAAAAATAAAAAATATAATCTCACCCAGATTATTGACCCAAAAACTCACTTCTCGTAAGACTCGAATGTGTTTTTCATCATCCTTTCTGCCAAGGGAGAATATGACTGAGAAAGTCATTAACGAAATTGGAAAAGAGAAACCTAAAAAGAAATCATCCAGAACAAGTGACGGCCAATAAAAGATGTGTAAATAATGATTGTTAAGCATTACGAATGAAGCAATCAATAAACCAAGCGAGAGGCACAATAACGCTGCTTGATGAAACTTATGTGCCACCAAGATATTGTTCCTGAAGAAATCATATGGAAAAAATGAATATCGCCTCACTCTCACAAATTCGACAAGGACAGCTAATCCGACTGCTAAAATAATTGCCAGCAGGTATTGGTTGAAAAATGCGGCTAATGAAAAAGTAATGGAACCCAATAAGTATAGTGAACAACGCCAAGAAACCTTGGACTTTTGTTCCGTGAAGTACAGCAGTGTGGTACCGCCGCCGACCAGATTGAATAGAAAGACATGTAAACGTTGGGACTGGTAAGTATCTGGAGGGAGAGATTCAACCAAGGGGGATTGGTTCGGGAAAACAAGTCCGGCGAATCCAGAAATGAAACCTAAAGTGAACATCAGCCATAGGATGATCTTCAGTGATCTAGGCATAAGCAGTCCTTTCTTGTTAAAGTTGAATAATTTTATCCAAAAATTCCTTCCTCATTAGCTGCTGCCGAAGAAGCCGAAAATTTGATTTGGATTATAAACAGCTTCACCCTTATGCGGATGGGTGTGCCATACACTGCGCACACTATCCATAAACTTACAATCCCCAGGATGGCTAAGAATTTTTTAGGTTCATGATCAAGGTTTCGTAAATATTTTCGAATGGAATTGCTTTAGATTTATTTAAGAACCATTTTAGTTCAGTATAAAGACTTATTTCAAAAATAACGCTATGATTTAAAGGATATGAATAACAGCATCGTATGAGGTTGCAAGCATCTGGCAGGTTCTTTACCCTGAGTTGTCCAATATTTCGCTTGGAGGATCAGGCTGAAGAATTTAGCAAGTATGCAGAAAGAGAGTTCAGCATGGGATTTGCGAAATTCACCGCGACGGATCCGTTTACACCATCGAGCACTATTGAAGAGTTATATAACTTATTGAGCGATATAGATGGAATAATGGATTGGGCAATCAATAGCAAAGGAGAATTAACCGTCGAATATGACCACAATCGAATTAATGAAATGGAGATTGAACAGGCTCTTTCCGGGTTGGGTCTACAATTAAATTTTGTCGCTCAGGACCCTTATTATCCAAAATTCTTATTGGGACAAGCGTGATGGTTCTTAAAGAAATTACATATTATGGAGATTGTATGAAAAATGAGAGTTAACCCATTAAACAGAATTCAGGAATTTGGACAGAGTATCTGGTTGGATTTTATTCGGAGGGGGTTGCTGGAGTCGGGTGAATTAAAACGCTTGATCGATGAGGATGGTCTGCGTGGCGTGACAGTTAATCCCTCCATTCTCGAGAAAGCCATTGCAGGCAGCCAGGATTACGATGAAGCCATTCATTCGCTGGCTTTGGAGGGTTACAGTGCGCCGGAGATTTACGAGATGCTGGCGGTTGAGGACGTGCAAATGGCTGCAGATTTGTTTCAGGACCTGTATCGCAAATCGGACGGCAGGCATGGCTTTGTCAGTCTGGAAGTCTCTCCTTATCTGGCACATAACACCGAGAAGACAATCGATGAGGCGCGTCGTTTCTGGAGTGAGTTAAATAGACCCAATGTAATGATCAAAGTTCCCGGCACCACGGAAGGGCTTGCAGCGATCGAGAAGCTGATTGAAGAGGGCATCAACATCAACGTTACTTTATTGTTTGGCTTGCCGCGCTACCGTGAAATCGCTGGAGCCTACCTTCGAGGCTTGCGAGCACGCATGTTGGAAGGTAAACCACTTTACCACATCAATTCGGTCGCCAGTTTTTTTGTGAGTCGGATTGACGTTTTGGTGGATCCGATCCTGGAGGATGCAATCCGGTCTGGAGGGACGAGAGCCCTAACCGCGGCGCGCCTGCATGGTCAAGTAGCAATAGCCAGTGCAAAAGTTGCATACCAGATATTCAACGAGGTATTTCTTGGAGAGGATTTTCAGGAACTTGTAGATGAAGGCGCACGGAAACAGCGTCTATTGTGGGCCAGTACAAGCACCAAAAACCCAAAATTCAGCGATGTGAAGTACGTTGAGGCATTAATTGGTCAGGATACGGTCAACACTATTCCCCTCGAAACCCTAAACGCCTATCGCGATCATGGCAGTCCCAAACCCCGGTTGGCGGAAGACCCCGAAATGGCGCATAAAGAGCTGGACGAGTTATCACAGGTGGGCATAGATCTGGACTGGGTGACGAAGCAGCTGGAGGATGAAGGGGTTCAAAAATTTGTCAAATCATATGATCACCTGATCAGCGCGCTTGAGGGAAAGCGAAAATCAATCCTGGGTACTCCCGTAGATCACCAGATTATCGACTTGGGCGTTTACCAACCAGGGCTTGAAAAAAGGCTGGAAATATTATCGAAAGAGAAATTTATCAGTAGACTGTGGAGCAAAGACGCCAGTCTGTGGGAAGACAATCACACTGTCCAGAACCAAATTCGGAATTCCCTCGGTTGGCTTCATGTCGCCGAAAAGATGGAAGAGAACCTGGGTGACCTGATGGATTTTGCCAGGGAAGTGAGAGAAGACGGATTTCGACATGTCGTTCACCTTGGGATGGGAGGCAGCAGCCTGGCGCCTGTGGTGTTGAAACAAATATTGGGAATTTCTAATAACGGTTTGCCATACAGTGTTTTAGATACAACGGCACCGGACAAAATTCTGGAACTGGAATCATTTTTGCCTTTAACCGATACACTTTTTGTTGTCGCCAGTAAATCAGGTACGACGGCTGAAACCCGTGCTCTAGCAGATCATTTTTACGAACACGTCTCATCTTTGCTTGGGAAGCCGGCAGGGAGGAATTTTGTTGCAATCAGCGATCCCGGATCGCCTCTGGTCGATTTTGCCCGGGAAAAGGGTTACCGGCGCATTTTCCTTAATTTTGCGGATATCGGTGGGCGCTACTCGGCTTTATCCTATTTTGGATTAGTTCCGGCAGCGTTAATGGGAATCGATCTGGCAGATTTAATCGGGCGTTCTCTCCAGATGAGCCAGGCTTGCGATGCTTGTGTTCCAATAGCGGACAATCCCGGGGCTTTATTAGGCGCAACTTTAGGCGAGCTGTACTTACAAGGACACGATAAAGTGACTTTTCTAATGCCGGCGTCGCTCAGAGAACTGGGTAAGTGGTTGGAACAGTTATTGGCGGAGAGCACCGGCAAGGATGGAAAAGGATTACTGCCGGTATTAAATGAACCACCTGGCGATCCTGCCGGGTATGCGGGTGACCGACTCTTTGTATGCTTTAAGCTAAAAGGAGAGAACGAAGATGATCTCGATGAATATATTGAGATCATTCGCCATGATGGCTCTCCAATGATAACAATCGTTCTGGATGATCGCATGGATCTGGGGCAGGAGTTTTTTCGCTGGGAGTTTGCCACCGCAATCGCGGGAGCTATCATTGGGATAAATGCCTTCGATCAGCCTAATGTGCAGGAGAGTAAAGACAACACAAATCGCATTTTAGAAGCTCTCAGGCACGACGGCGGACTGCCATATGAGGAACCAAAGTTGGTAGATGGATCGATAAAAGTATATGCAAACGGTTCAGCAGACAGTGTTGGGGAAGCCCTGACAGAATTCTTAGCCCAAGCAAAACAAGGGGATTATGTTGCTCTGATGGCTTACCTTACCGAGAGCACCAGGACGAGCCGTGCTTTGCAAGAGCTGCGAATGCAACTGCATCAGTTCACACACCTGGCGACAACCGTAGGTTACGGACCGCGCTTCTTGCATTCAACAGGTCAGTACCATAAAGGTGGACCAAATACAGGACTGTTTATCCAGTTGACCGCCGATCAAGATCATGATTTGCAGGTGCCAAACCAGCCCTATACCTTTGGCACTTTCTTGCGCGCCCAGGCAATAGGTGACTATCAGGCACTTCAGAAGCATAACCGGCGTATAATCCGAATTCATCTCGGCGACGATATTCACTGGGGATTGGGTAGGCTAACTCAAGCCCTCAAGGTTGCAGAAAGTGCTTCACGACCGTAAAAATTCCACTCACAAAGGCTATCTGCAGGAGGATATCCAATGAATAATTCCGAAAAAATCAAAGTTATTTTCCTAGATATCGGTGGAGTGATACTTAATAACGGTTGGGACCGCACAATGCGTTCCAAAGCCGCAGAAAAATTTGGTCTTGATTATGACGAACTAAATGAACGTCATCACCTGACATTTGATACTTATGAAGTAGGCAAACTCAGCCTGAATGAATATCTAAAGCGGGTTGTCTTTTATGAATCTCGACTGTTTTCGATGGATGAATTTCAAGAGTATATATTCAGGCAATCCAAGGAAATCCCCGAAATGATCTCCCTGGTTTCAAAGCTTAAGTCTGCCTATTCGTTGAGAATAGCCGCAATCAGCAATGAGGGCAGAGAAATAACGGAATATCGCATCCAAAAATTTAAATTAGACCGGTTGATTGATTTTTTCATCTCTTCTTGTTTCGTGCATTTTCGCAAACCGGATGTTGATATCTACCGTATAGCAATGGATATTGCCCAGGTAAGGCCTGAGCAGGCAGTATATATTGATGATCGACCGATGTTTGTGGATGTGGCTTCGGATCTGGGAATTCGTGGTATCGCCCATACAAGCCTGGATGAAACTCGTGACGCGCTCGAAGATTTTGGGCTGCTATTGTGATACTGGAACCTTAGGCCAATAGGTAATAGGAGGCTGTAGTGGAAAGAAGATTACATCAATTCGGCATGATCGGACTTGGAGTGATGGGCCGTAACCTGGTGTTAAATATTGCAGAGCACGGGTTTTCTGTAATCGGTTACGATAAAGATAAAGCCATGGTGGCGCGATTGAACCAAGAGGCGGGAGGCAAGCAAATTCACGGGGTTGACAGCCTGGAAGAATTTCT
>JBJYWI010000163.1:0-3251 GCA_046259385.1 Anaerolineales bacterium | reverse complement strand
GCGCTAATTTCTTTTTTTATGCCTTCCTCTTGTTTCAGTCAAACCCTCGCGAATGGCATAAAGTGCAGCTTGTGTTCGATTAGCAAGATGGAGCTTATCTAGTATGCTGCTCACATATTTGGCTACTGTTCTCTCAGCAACTGAAAGGGAATCGGCAATTTCTTGATTGGTCAATCCTCTAGCAATCAAACGCAAGGTTTCCAGTTCTCTTGGCGTGAGTGGCGATGAAGTATATAGAACCTCTGAAGGATGATTAACATCTTGAATTACTTTTAATGCAATTGAAGGGCTGATCGACGCCTGCCCCTTAGCCACATCATGGATTGCCTGTATCAATTGTTCTCTTCTGGCATCTTTTAACAAGTAGCCAAGTGCGCCCGATTTGATCGCTTTATATACCAGATCACTGTCAGCGAAGCTAGTCAACACCAGGATGCGGACTTCAGGCAATGTCTCTTTCAGTATTGGGATGGTTGTCAACCCATCTTGATTTGGCATTGCCATATCAAGGAGGATCACATCAGGGTTTGTTTTGCGAGCCATTTCGACAGCCTGTACTCCATCCGATACCTCACCTACGACTTCTAATGTGGACTGCAATGACAAAATGGTAACAATACCGTCTCGAACAACACTTTCATCGTCTACCACGAGAATACGAATCTTATCCATAACTCATCCAATTACTAATTTCCGGATTTATTGGAAGAATCCTTTTCAAAAGATACTTTTATGATTGTACCCTTATCTGGCTTTGATGAGATCGTGAGTTTTCCGTTTTCCTGTTTTACACGTTCCGTAATATTTTTCAAGCCCAGACCGCCTCGTTCCAACTTCGTTTTATCAAACCCACATCCATCGTCTGTAATCTCAAGGGTTACGTATTTATACCCCTGTTTTAAAGTTACTGAAACAGATTTTGCATGTGCATGACGTAACACATTGTTCAGCGCCTCCTGTGCAATGTAATATAGGGCGACTTCTCTCCTTTTTGAGAGTGAGATGGATTCATCGGCCAGGAATCTGGCTTTAATATCGGCTCGACCTTCCACCGCGGCCAGGCGATGATGCAAGACTGAAACAAGTCCTTCTTTTTCCAAGTCAATTGGCTGCATCTGGAATAGAAAGAGTCGTAATTCCTTAACTGCTTGACGGGCGTTTTCACTCATGCTGGACAAAATATGATCATAGTCAGGCTGGATCCCCGCTTCTATTGCAGCCTGAGTTGCTTCAGTTAAAGTTACAAGACCATATAGCTTCTGACTGACAGAATCATGAATATCCCTCATGAGCCTCTGACGCTCCGACAATGCGATAGATAGCTTTCGCCGGCGGTCGCTATCAATCAAGGTTGCTATCTGGTCCGCCAGTAGCGTTAAGCGAACGATTTCATCTTGCTTATATGGTGAATTATTTTTCCGCCCCAGGAAAAGAGCACCAATGAATTTTTCGCCTTCATCAGTTTTCACAATTAGTGGGATTGCGAGCAAATTCGAAATCTGTAATGCTTGCATTGGTTCAGGGATGCGGTGGTCTTGTGAATCTTCCAGTAACAGATGTTGCCTGTTCTCATCAAGCCATTTAAACAAGGGTGATGAAGAGCATAATTTATTCAACTCGTTCGCGCTTTCATCAGAGAGTCCCAAATGAGCTGCTACATAGTATTCTTTTTTGCCCTTATGATTTGATCTATCGTCAAGTAAGCAAATAAAGACAACTTGACTGCGAAACGGATAAATAATCTGATAAATGGCGTCTGAAAGAAATTCTGTTAAACTCGCTGTTTGGCTGGCCGAATTTGAGATTGCATTCAAGAGTACAAACATTTCATCCCTGGCTTGCCGACGGGCATCTTCCGCGCGCCTGCGGTTTGTTATATCGCGCCAGATTATAAGGCGACCTATTGGAATGTTCACATCATTCTTCAATCTTGAACCCCGAATGTTTAAGTAATGATACTCATTGTTTACTTGAATCGTCCTATCCATTTCAAGCTCTTGTCTTTCATTGAGCGTATCAGTCAAACCTGGAAAATCATTCAAAACTGATGTAATCGGTTTACCATACATTTTTTCTCGTGGGTTACCTGCCAGTTTGGCAGTTGCCTGGTTGAGGTCGACAATTGAATTTTGCAAATCCAATACAATCCAACCCTCCTCCATCTTTTCCACAACTTTTTCTCTCCTTACAAGGAAGCCCACATTTGGACCAGGTCGAAAAATATTGTAAGCAAAACCAATCGCACTTATACTGATTGAGAACAGAGATAATTCATCCAGCCAATTCCATTGCAAATCAAGAAGCAAAAACCCTTGGGTGATGCCTGCAACCAAAGGGCCAGTAAGCATAGACCAAAAATGAATATTGCAGCGGCCTGATCGGAGATATATAGTTCGACCAAGCAGCCATACTGTAGCTGTTATCAGGCTATAGCGGTATAAAATATTGATTTTTTCCAATATACCAGAAGTATTAAGGATGGCAGGAAACGAGATTCTTAATTGAGAAAGAACGATAACATCAGGCATCCAAAATATGATCTGTGTAAAAAGAGGGATAATTGCAGATAATATGATACTGAGATGACTAATCCAATGAGATCGCTGCGTGTATTCCAGCGAAAACGCAAATAGTGATATCGCCGCAAGGGTCATGCCAAGAAGCATACTGGCAGTTCTGATTGTTTCTGTCAAATCAGACGGTGATAAAGCATATTGCAGGTTAGAGGCGTAATTTATTAACAAAGCTGATGAAAGGATTAAAAGACTTTTTCCTCCCATTGCCTTTGATTTTCGGTACGATAAAAAAGCGATGTAGATAGCAATGCAAATATTGAAGATTATAAATACAGCATATGACATTTTTAATAAACTGTTCGAGACCAAAGCTTCCAAAAATTTGGATTTAGGTGATTTTGCTGGATCCGATCAACGTACCTAAAATTGGATCACGCAAAAGAGATACTTTGGTTAATTCACCAGAATTTATTGCCTTCTCCATAAGAAACAGCGCTTTCTCAGCATTATCTTCAATGTGTTCTTTCAAAACATCTTGAAATATCTTTCTTTGGCTCGAAAGGTTCTTAGCTTTATTGAGTTGTGCAACTGCTTTATCTTGTAGACCTATTGCCCAATAACAGATTGCAAGCGACTCGAAAAAATAACCAGACTTTGGCGCAATATCAGTTGCTTTTTGAAAACAGTTTAAAGCCTCGTCCATCTTGCCTGCAAAATAATTGAGGAAACCCAGAG
>JBJYWI010000162.1:4353-12576 GCA_046259385.1 Anaerolineales bacterium | reverse complement strand
CCAACCAGCAGCAGAAGAGTTATTTCTTTTATTCAATAAAACAAGCGGTTTGGGGGGAGATATGTCGAATATATCGGTATTAGGTTTCAGCCAGGGGGCAGCATTGGGTTATATTTTAGGATTAATGCGACCTGAAACTATTAAATCTATTGCGTGCTTGTCAGGTTTTTTACCGGGAAATTTTGAATCTTATATATTTAATGAACCTTTTGCTGGGAAACGCATTTTTATCACACATGGCACCAGAGACAAATTTGTGCCGGTGGAGAAAGCCAGGGAATCAGTAAGCTTACTCCAAAAAGCAGGAGCCACTGTTACTTACTGTGAAGATGATGTCGGACATAAATTAAGCGCTCATTGTTTCAGGAGTCTAAGTTATTTTTACCAGACTTAAGGGAAAAAACCTTCCCACAAACTTAAAAGGGAAGGTTTTCTAATTCAGCACAAAGTTTAAGCTACATATGCCAGCGATTCAATTCTCAGATCACGTAGTCTTTCACTGATAACCTGGGCTGCTTTTTGCATCATAATGAAGCCAAAACTATAATCTTTTTCTAATTCATTCACCAGTGCTTTGCAGTCAAAGGCAACCACACGGCATGTGGTTAAGGATTTTGCCCCAGCAGTAGCTTTATGGGGAGGAACAATTCCAGACCAGCCAAAAACGTCTCCTGGTCCGATGGTGCTAATCACAACATCTCTGGTTTTTAATTCTCGAGAAAATTGGTCCGAAAGTTTGTGCTCGACGGCTCTTTCCGGTAGCTCAAATACAATTGCAACAGCACCCTCCAACAACAAATAACAATTGTCTGCCGTTTCATCCTCACGAAAGAAATATTGATCTGGTTCGATTTTCTCTTCCTTGGCAAGTTTCGACAATACCTGTATCTGTTCTATACTCAAACGGGAGAAAAAAGGAAATCTGCGCAGCACCTCTGGTGATATCATTCAAATCCTCCAAATTCCAAAAATAAATTGATAACTTTCTGGTTGGTTCTCTAACTGTTGTTGTGAAAATTGCTTGTATTTATATCGTATTGAAGATCTTCGATAACAAGTCTGGTGACTTCTGGGATAGCTTCTAAGACCTCAGGATTTGGATACTCACTAAAATCAGATATATTATCCACTTCAATGGCATATATCGAGAATTCAGATGGCAATTGGAGACCCATTTTGGTACCGAAATCAATTGCTGTAACCAGTGATGTATCGTGAGCGGAAGAGCTATGCTGGGTCGGGCTTAAATCACGTAAATCAGATAGTGATATTTTGTGGATAGTGCCTAGTTTGTTACCATTGCTGATTTTAATAGCATCTATGATGATCGCGCGACTGTAGCCGACCAATAACTCCATAAGACGAATCCCGCCTACACTCGCTTCTGTTATGACGGTGTTCTCCTCAAAACTGCGCGGCAAATGTTGTCTGATCTCATTAGCGCAAAGAACACCTATGCCATCATCAGAAAGAATTGGATTGCCCAAACCAACAATGATCGTTTTCATTGATATCTCTCAACCTTGCGAAATACGGCGTTCTGTCTTTTCGCAAGTTTGAATTTCAAACTCACTTTATATATACTGGCTTAATCTTTTGATTTCATTTCCTAGAGCATCGCGAATAATAACTTCCAAAGGCATCTGTCCTGGGAGAGAATGGGTAGCACAGGACATGCAGGGATCATAATTGCGAAATGCCATTTCCACCATATTCAATAATCCCTCGGTCACCTCTGTATCCTTATTGATCAGAGACTGAGCAGCTTTTTTCACCGACATTGTGATCGGCGCGTAATTATTTGTTGTGCCAACGATCAAGTTTACGTCCGTTAAAATTCCATTTTCATCGGTCTTATAGTGATGGGTTAAGGTTCCTCTAGGAGCTTCGACACTGCCAATACCCTCATCGGGTGTTTCCGTTACAGGTGCGCGAACATTAGGATCGGTAATTTCAGGATCAATTGCTAGTTCCAACATTCGTTCTGCTGCATATAACAACTCAACAAGTCTCGCCCAATGGGTCGCGAGTCTGTGATGGACAGGTTTATAGCGCCCGTTAATTTTTTTGCTACCTAGAGTTTCATAGAACTTTTCAAATGCCTCCTGTGCTTTTGGAGTAGCCATTCCATCGGAAGCGTTCAACCTAGAAAGAGGTGTCGCGCAGTAAACACCGCTTTCCACACCATCAACAAATCCCTTCCAACCGACATTTTTCAGATAGGGATATTTCAAATATGTCCAGGGCTCAACCCTTTCCGCAATATGCTGTGCATATTCCTTTGATTCATATTTAACAAATTCTTTTCCTTCAGGGTCGGTAACCCGGATCATACCATCGTAGAAATTGGCATGGTTATTTTCATCGACGGTGCCCATGTAATACGTGTGGTGGGTATATGCATCTGAAAGGATCAAATCAACATAATCCTGGTTGCTGAGTACGACATCCTCGAAGAGTTTCAAGCTGAACAGACCAAAATCTACATTTTCTCTGGCCGCCTGCTCAATTTCAACGCGCTCCTCTTCATTGATTGCTTTGCTCCATCCTCCCGGAAGACCTGCAACTGGATGAATACCGCGGCCGCCAAGCATCGCAATTACTTCATGATTGCGTTTGCGACAGGCGATCACTTCTTTGCCAATCTCGAGACCAACTTTGTGAATCACACCTAGGATATTTCTCTCCGCGGGAGGCCCTTGTGGGCCAATAACAAAGTCCGGAGCACCCAACGCGTAGAAATGGACGGTGTGATCGGTGCAGTAGAACGCCATATAAAACATCTCGC
This sequence comes from Anaerolineales bacterium, assembly GCA_046259385.1. Classification (GTDB taxonomy): domain Bacteria; phylum Chloroflexota; class Anaerolineae; order Anaerolineales; family UBA4823; genus CAVWDI01. The sequence goes on along the minus strand of JBJYWI010000162.1, from coordinate 9,788 downwards.
GGATCTTCTTAGTCACTGAGGGAGGTTCAACATGGAAAAGAGCGTCTAATGCTTTAGTAGCCGCCATATGATGGGCTTCCGGGCAGACACCGCAAATCCGGTTGGTTATTCGAGGCATTTCCTCAGCGGGTCTACCGATGGAAAATTGCTCGAAACCGCGCAGCTCCGGAATTTGGAAATAAACGTTTTCTACATCGCCGGCATCATCGAGAAAAATCTCAATTTTTCCATGTCCTTCCAGGCGGGTAATTGGATCAATCGTGACTCTTTTCATCAGTGATCTCCTTTCTCATCACCATTCAAATTTGCTCGGCGTAGAAGGGAATGCGCCATGCTGAACCGGTAAAAAGTGCCAGCTGGATCAGGAATCGTATCTACAACCGCTTCGATTTCACGCTCTAGTTCATCTTCTTCCATTTCAGGGTTTCCAACACCTATTACTGACGCAATAGCGGAAAGCATTTTTGCCCCCTGATCAAATACTCCTGGTAATGGACCGTAACATCCCCGGCAACCCATTCCTACTTGCGGGCATAATGCACCACACCCCCCAGCAGTTGCAGGTCCCATACAAACCAAACCCTGTTCCAAAAGGCAAATACCGGGTTCAGGGGTAATTTCATACGGCCGGAAAAACTTTGTAATGGATTTTTCTTCTTTAACCAAGGGGCATTCTTCACAGACAGCAACATCACGCGCTCCGACAATCGAACCCGATGGGGGTAATGGCGCCCCTTCGGTAAGAGCTGCTACAACCACCTGTATTACTGCCCAAATTTGCGGGGGTTCGGGCGGGCAGCCGGGGAGATAGTAATCGACATCAACTACCTGGTCGAGAGATTTTACTGTATGATAAAAAACCGGTATTTCCAATTCCCCTTCTGGAACCTCATACGATGGCTGCGGAAGGATTCTGTCAGGATTGTCAATTGATGGATTATCCAGAAAGACCTTATTTAGAGTTGCGTCTTTGGTTGTAAGATTGGAAAGGGCTGGAATACATCCCTCATATGAGCAAGAGCCATAGGCAACCAGAACCTTTGATTTCTTGCGCAACAGCTTTGCCATCTCTTCATTCTCAGAATTCCGGATAGCTCCGTTAAAAAGGCAAACATCAATATATCCATCCGGGTAATTCTGAACATCTTTCGTTTTAAAATCAGCAATACACGGGAAAAAGGCGATGTCGAATACCTCGTCAACAACAAGAATATTTTCGTGAATATTTAATATTGAGATTTCACACCCACCACACGAAGCCGCCCAATACATCGCTAATTTTGGTTTTCCATTATCTGACATATTACACCTCCTCCGCTTCGACTTCTGCTTCAATCGGTGCCAATTTGCCATACCCATTTCCACCGCCCAAGACAGTCTTGTTCCAATCCAGCGGACCTAATTTTCTAATCTGTTCAGTCATTTTATTCACAGCCTCAGCTAAAATTATGCCTTCAGAAGCAGAAGCCCAAACAATCTGCACCCGTTCTTCTTCTACTCCCAGCTGCTTGAGCATTTTCTTCAATAAAATGTAGCGGCGGAGGGCTTTGATATTCCCTGAGACATAGTGGCATTCACCAGGGTGGCAGCCTGCGATCATAACCCCGTCTGCACCTTCGCGAAGCGCTTTCAATACGAATTGCGGATCAACACGACCGCTGCACATTACCCGGATATCACGCATATTGGGTGCATAATGAATCCGGGCGGTTCCTGCCAGATCCGCTGCTCGATATGAACACCAGTTGCATAAAAATCCTACAATTACAGGTTCAAATTGTTCATTCATTATTCACCTCCTAATCTCCAGGCACTAATTCAGGTTGTTTGCGGACATCCCATAAAATCCCTTCAATCTCGGACAAAACCTGGTCATTTGTAAAATGCGCACCTGATATGATCCCACTCGGACATGCAGCTACACAAGTACCGCAACCCTGGCATAGGGCAGTAATCACCTCAGACACATGTCGATCCTCATGAAAGACAATCGCGTTATATGGGCACATGTTATTGCATATTCGGCAACCTGAACATTCTTCTTGGTTGATACTTGCTCGAATAGGTTCCATCATAACCGTTCCACGGCTGATCAAGCTGGAAACCCGAGCAGCTGCAGCGGCTCCCTGAGAAACGCTTTCGGGAATATCTTTTGGACCCTGGCAGGTGCCTGCAATGTAGATACCATCAGTCATGGTTGCTATCGGGTCAAGTTTGGGGTGTCTTTCAATAAAAAAGCCGTCGAAGTCACAACCCATTTTAAATAATTGTGATATTTCTTTAGAATCGCTTCGCGCTTCGATACCAGCGCTCAAGATGACCATATCCACGGGAATCCGGCGCTGTTTTCCAATAAGAGTGTCTTCAGCTTGTACAATTAGCTTTCCTTCTTCACCTGGATTTCTCGCAGCATCTGTAACTTCTGCCACCCTGCCCCGAATGAAATGTGTACCTTCTTCTAAAAGTCTATGATAAAACTCTTCATAACCCTTGCCAGGCGTGCGCATATCAATATAAAAGTTGTATACCTCAGCACCAGGTAACCGCTCATGAACCAGGTGGGCGAATTTCAAGGAATACATACAGCATACTTTGGAACAATATTCGTTGTAATTCTTATCCCGGGATCCAACACACTGGACAATAGCCACGGTCTCAGGTGCAGTTTCCATATCCCTTAGTAGAATTTTCCCATCTGTTGGGCCTGCTGCATTTACCATACGTTCAAATTCAAGGCTTGTGAAGACATTTGCCAAACGACCATATCCATATTGGGGAATCCTTCTGGTATCAAAAAGATCGTATCCGGTAGCTAGAATTATGTTTCCAACCTGAATCTGGATTATTTCATCTTTCTGTTCAAAGTCGATGGAATTTGGTTCGGTTGGACAGAATAACTGACATGCTTTACATTTTCCTCTCTGAAAATACACACAATTTTCTGTGTCGATTACCGGATATTTTGGAACTGCTTGCGGGAATGGTCTGTATATTACTTTACGCTCTCCTAAGCCAGCTTCAAAAATATTATCGATTACTTTGAACGGACATTTTTCAATGCAGATACCACAACCGGTGCAGTGTTCCTCGTCCACATACCTTGCTTTTTTGCGAACAGCAACGGTATAGTTACCTAGGTAACCATCTACTTTTTCCACTTCACTGTATGTAAGAAGCGTTATGTTGGGATGCTGTCCAACATCTACCATTTTAGGTGTTAATATACAAGCTGAACAATCCAGTGTAGGGAAGGTTTTATCCAACTGAGCCATATGGCCGCCTATGGACGGTTCTCTTTCCACGAGATAAACATGGTAACCAGCATCCGCCAGTTCCAAAGCAGCAGTAATTCCGGAAATTCCTCCACCAACAACAAGTGTATTTGGATTTATTTCAACCGGGATTGGCTCAAGCGGTTGATGGTGAACGACACGTTCAATGGCAGCATTTGTGAGTGCTTTCGCTTTCTTAGTCGCGGCTTCCTTATCATCTGTTATCCAGGAGTCGTGCTCGCGAATATTCGCCATCTCAAAAAAGAAGGGATTTAATCCACCTCGTTCACAGGCAGTTCTGAATGTTTTTTCATGCATATGGGGTGAACAAGAAGAAACAACCACCCTGGTTAGACCCTTCTCTTTGATATCTTCTTCTATCAAATCCTGTCCCAAGCTGGAACACATGAATTTATATTCACGGGCGATCTCCACGTTCGGTTGTTCACCAGCCCATGTGGCAACTTCTTCGACATCAACAGTTTTAGCAATGTTTGTGCCGCAATGGCAGATGTATACTCCAACTTTTTCTTCACTCATTTTCTAACCTTCCTCTTTCAATTTTGTCCAAAACAGGTTTTGCGTCCACAATCTCTTTACCAAATCCAAGTTCGGTTGGAGGCATTCCGAATGCAATTCCCATAAGTTGTGTGAAATACAAAATTGGTAGCCTGTAATTTGTACCGTATCGCTTATTTACTGCATCTTGATATGCATCCAGGTTCAGTTGGCACATCGGGCAGACTGTTGCAATTGCATCAGCATCATAATCGACAGCATTTTTTAATAACCTTTGGATCAAACCCAGGGCGACATTTTCGCTGATTTGGGTCATATGACCGCCACAACAGTGCGCTTTCAAGGGATAATCGACAACCTGGGCACCCAATGACTTCATCAGTTTATCAAGGCTATTGGGATACTCCTGATTATCAAAAGATTCAATATTTGCGGGTCGAACCATTAGGCAGCCATAATAAGGAGCAATTCGTAGATTTGTCAGAGGTTTTGTTACTTTACTCTCGATATTATTAAAACCGATATCAGTGACAATGATGTCAAGAAGGTGGCGAACCGTTACGCTGCCTGGTTCATAATTCAAATCTCCTGCTGCCAGTGCTTGATTAACCTGCTCTGACAATTCAGGGGATTCTGACATATAATGATCGGCTTTTTTCAGGTTAAGAAAACAGGCACTACATGGAGCAACTAACTGATTTCCATTGCCATTCTGTTCTTGTTTGGCTGCAATTGCGAGATTCCTGCTTACAAGTGCATAAGCAGGTAGGAGGTCAATCGTAATGTATTCTGTTGCACCGCAGCAGTTCCAGTCCTCAACCTCAATAAAATCTATTCCAAGGGGCTCAGCAACAGCCATAGCAGATTGGTGATATGCGTATGCATTGCGTTCTAATGAGCAACCAGGGTAGTAACCATATTTCATTCTGTACCTCCTATCTCTTTTGCCTTATCAAGGATAGCTTTCAATTGGTTTAGATTCTTGATGCGTGTAGGCGTAATATCCATCCTTCCTTTTCGGTACATATCAAAACCCATGCCAGTCGCCATTTCAACCGCTTTAACAGGATGGTAGCGAAGGTGATAGCGGGTCGCTAAACCAAATTCAAAACTTCTGCCGTAATTTTCGACATAATCGATAAATGTTTCAGAAAATCCTGCGGCGGAAGGAGTTGTTGATTCCTTGTACAATCCGTTTTTGATCGCCATCCTTTTTAATGTGTACATGATGTCAGTAATGTGGACTTCTTGCGGACATCGAACCATACAAAAATAACAAGAAACGCAATACCAGGGAGTATTACTGCGAAGTACCTGATCCTTCATACCGGCTCCAATCATCGCAAATAAAGCGCGTGGAGTGTGGTCCATATCTGCACCGGAAGGGCATGATCCGCCACAAGTCCCGCATTGAATACAATCCTGGAGGTGAGGATCACTTCCTGGCGTTGCGGCGACCACTTCTTCAAGAAAAGTTTGAGCTCTAACTGTTGGGCTTGCTGTAACCATATGAGCCTCCTTGTTAATTTTTATTTACACATTTGCGCAAAAAAGAAATAAATAAGTGAAAGATATACTCCCTTGTTGGAAGTTTTTATGGTTATTTTCGAGGGTGATAAATAGGAAATTTGCCCATAATAACTT
>JBJYWI010000162.1:236-4343 GCA_046259385.1 Anaerolineales bacterium | reverse complement strand
TTGTATAGTATGTGATATTCTTCACAAGATGGTAAGTGGCAAAAGACATACTACCTTTTTGACATTTGTCACTTGGGTAAATTCACATTAAATTCTAGAAAAATTCTCTCTGGATTTTTATTAGAAGTGAAAATATTCAGAGAGTCCGATGGGGTACAATAATCAATATTTGTTTAGGGAGATACAGTAATGGAAAAACCAATCAAAGAAGCGGATGATCTCATTAAAAATTCAATCAATACCCTTCGTTTTTTATCCGCTGATGCTGTTCAAAAAGCGAACTCTGGACACCCGGGATTGCCAATGGGAGCAGCAGCAATCGGATATACAATCTGGATGAAACATTTAAAACACAATCCAACAAATCCCAGCTGGCCTGACCGAGACCGGTTTATTCTATCTGGTGGGCATGGATCGATGCTTTTATATAGCTTGTTATACCTGACTGGTTATGAATTATCTCTGGATGAGATAAAGAATTTCCGGCAGTGGGGAAGTAAAACACCTGGCCATCCGGAACGTGGAATAACACCTGGTGTCGAGGTAACAACCGGCCCACTGGGGCAGGGATTTGGAAATGGTGTCGGGATGGCTATTGCAGCGGAACACCTTGCTTCAATTTTTAATAAACCTGATTTTAAACTAATTGATCATTATATATATGCGATTGTCACTGATGGCGATCTTATGGAAGGCGTAGCTTCTGAGGCTGCTTCGCTTGCAGGACACCTGAAATTGGGTAAGCTGATTTATGTATATGATGATAATCGAATTTCGATAGATGGCAGCACAGATTTAACATTTACAGAAGATCGCGGCGCACGTTTTGAATCCTATGGTTGGCAAGTATTGAAGGTTGAAAATGGAAATGATCCTGAAGAAATCGATTCAGCAATCCGTAAAGCAAAGGTAGATCCAAGACCATCTTTGATCATTGCGCGTACGATAATAGGTTTTGGCCTGCCAACCAGGCAAAACACTGCAAAAGCACATGGTGAACCTCCAGGGGAGGATGAATTAGACGGCGCAAAAATCAATTTGGGATGGCCGGTATCGCCACGCTTTTATGTCCCTGAAGATGTTCTTGATCACTACAGACAAAGCAAGCGGCGCGGGCAGGAAGAAGAAGAGAATTGGCAAAATTTACTAGAGAAGTATCGCAAGCATTTCCCCAATTCAGCTGAAGAATTAGAACGTCGATTAGCAGGAAAACTGCCAGATAAATGGGAAAGCGCCTTACCAGAATTTCCAATTGGCGATAAGGGGATGGCGACAAGAGCGGCTTCAGGTAAAGTGATAAATGCATTGTCAGAGAAGATCCCAGAATTAATTGGAGGATCAGCAGATCTGACACCATCAAATAAAACATGGATTGAAGGTTCGCCAAGTTTTCAATTCATAAGTCGCGAAGGGAGGAATTTTCATTTTGGGGTGAGGGAACATGGCATGGGTGCCTTGGTGAATGGAATGGCAGCACATGGTGGGGTTATTCCATATGGGGGTACTTTCTTAGTATTTTCAGATTATATGAGAGGTTCGATTCGTTTGTCAGCGCTATCAGATTATCCATGTATTTGGATTTTCACCCACGACAGCATCGGACTAGGTGAGGATGGACCAACTCACCAACCTGTAGAGCACATCGCTTCATTGCGAGCAATTCCTAAGCTGGTTGTCATCCGACCTGCGGATGCAAACGAAGTTAGTGAAGCATGGCGAGTAGCAATTCGAAGGCGAAATGGCCCTACTGTTTTGATACTCTCGCGCCAGAATTTACCAATTATTGACAGGTCAAAGTATGCCAAAGCGAACGGTTTAGAACATGGGGCCTATATACTTAAAGATTTCGGTACTAATCCCCCGGACCTAATCTTGATGGCTAGTGGCTCTGAAGTTGAGTTGATTCTAAAGGCTGCTTACACTCTAGTTGAATCAGGTATAAATGTGCGAGTTGTTTCATTTCCAAGCTGGGAGTTATTTTTGAAACAAGATGCACAATACCGTGAATCTGTATTCCCTTCTGATGTTTCAAACAGAATTGCAGTTGAAGCAGGCGTTTCGATGGGGTGGGAGAAATGGGTGGGTAATAAAGGGAAGATTATTTCTGTTAATAAGTTCGGGGCTTCAGCTCCATACAAAACCTTGTACAAAGAATATGGAATGACTGATACTAATATTGTAAATACTGCGAATGAATTCAATTATTGATAAAGGTGTTGTTTGAAAACACAATTTTCCAACCAGGATTTTCAGCGTATCCAGTCAGAAGCAGAAAAACAAAGTCGTGTTTCAGTGCCAGAAAACCTTACTGATATCTGGTTCGCAGCAGAATTATTAATATCGCCAGAATTGTTAGAACGAAAGAAAGGTTTTGAACGATTAATTGAACTTGATGCAATTAAACAAAACCCTATTATCATATACTTGCTTGCAAGCAACCTCTCTGAGCCGGATTTTTCACTGCGGGCATTTATTGTGCGGGTTTTATCTGGTTTGTTGGATGATATTAAAACATCTAAGAGTCCCCAAAAGGATCCCCGCTTTATATTAACTAATTATTTATCACAAATCAGCACCGAAGAAGTTTATTCCCTTTTGGAACTTGCAGAAGTTGATCCTCCATCTAGAGAATATGTTGTTCAACTGTTATGTTCTTGTGCGTGCGCTGGAGATCAACTAAGGAAGTTCGTAATGGATAGGGAATGTGCAATTAATATGCGTTTAATTGCATTAGAAATCATCGGAAAAGTAGGTTATCTAGAGGTTCTTCCAGATCTGGAAAGATTAGCAAAAAGATTGGAAAACCGGGTAAATGCTGAAAAAAAAGATATGGATTTATCCGAAATGATGCAGAGATTAAATACAACAATCAAGTTGCTGAGTTCACCATAGTATCGGTTTCAGTATTCGTTAGGGATGGTAGGTGAATATCATTCATCTTTACTTTTTGATTTTATTCCTACAGTTAGGGCAGATAATTTCATTATTCCTCAAAACAAAACCACACTCTGGACAAGTTGTGGGCTGGTTTTTTCCGAGAGGAGCGCCACAAGCAATACAGCTAGGTGCCCCTACCGGGTTAGCAGTTTGGCAAAATTCACAAGTTAATCTTCGTAATCGATCTGATAATTCGAATGTAGCACCCTGGGATTGAGCTGTTGACTCAATTATCTCCCAGATCTGGTCGGTTAGCTGGAGATATTCAAGATCTTGAGCTACATCATCCAATCTGTCAATGATTCTCCAGGGATTTCTCCAGGTGTATAAAGCCGTTTGACCAAGAGAAGCAGCCACCCCAAACCAAGATTGTTTTCCAACCTTTACAGCCACTCCATCTTCGATCTTTCTGAATGAAACGCTAATTGAAGTGCTACCTCCTGACAAGGGGCGTTCTTTAGAAGCTATTTGCACTAAGATCTGACTGCCTTTGCCTAATTGCTGTGCTTTCATGTTCCCCTGATTAAATTCTACAATTAATGCACGAGCGAGATCCTGTGGAGTTATCTCACCGTGGAAAATTCGTTGGAAGTTATTGTCAGACAAAATTTTCCTCCAGCCGTTGTAAAAGATTACCTAGAATAATTCAGATCTATTTTTCTGTAGATTGATTATAATAACGCACCAAGTTTAATTCTGCAATTATAAAAAAACATGATTCTTAATAAAGTCAACAAACTCTTTGTAATTTCTATACTACTGCTATTTGTTGCTGCAACCCTATTGTATTCTGAGGTATCGACAGTAGAAGCAAAAAATAATTTGCAATTACCAACAGGTTCAGTGCCAACTGTAACCGGGACACCATCCGGTGCAACAGCTGTTGTTCTGGCAAATGAACAAGGATTTGCAAATGTACGAGCAGGACCGTCAACGATTGGTTATGAAATCATAGGGGTTCTTGTCGTCGGTCAACAGGTACCTGCCCTGGGTCGTTCTTCTGGAGGAGATTGGATTCAGATTTCTTATCCAGGTGTACCGGGTGGAATAGGCTGGATATGGTCTGATCTTGTCGATATACGAGGCACCCTTTCGGTTGTTGAACCTCCACCTACCCCGACGCCAAATGTAACACCTACAATAGACCCTACACTTGCTGCCCAATTTGAT
>JBJYWI010000162.1:0-226 GCA_046259385.1 Anaerolineales bacterium | reverse complement strand
TTTGATATTGAAATTGTACCCACACGACTACCTACTTATACAGCACCTGCTCCTGTAACAATACCGACCTATGAGGTGGAAGAACCTTCAACCACGCCGGCTGGTATCCCTATGGGTCTGGTAATTATTGGCCTTACAGTTGTGGGATTATTCGGAACTTTAATTTCTTTTTTAGGTGGAAGATAAAAAAAGCCTGGGATTTTTCACCAGACCTTTTTAAAATTCT
>JBJYWI010000161.1:0-1583 GCA_046259385.1 Anaerolineales bacterium | reverse complement strand
CTGCTGGATTTACCCTTTGTTTTATATCTTTGAAATAACTGCCAAGAATACCTTCTTCTTGATAAGTCCCTATTCCACTATCAAAATCTTTATTAACTATTGTATTGAATAAGTTTTTGATTTCTGTGCCGATTAATGTCCTGTAACCTGATTTACTCAATTTCAATCCATTTGACCACATGGGATTATGGCTACCAGTCACCATCATTCCACCTTCACAATTGAGCTTTTCAACCGAATAATACAACAGGGGAGTTGTTGATAATCCGATATCAAATATTTCACAACCAGTAGAAAGTGCTCCATGTATGAATCCTGCTGCAATAGGAAGGGATGTTCTGCGGTTATCCCTACCGATTACAATCCTATGACCGCCTGATCTTTTTATCCAGCTGCCGTAAGCCTTCCCTATTAACCAAGCCTGGCTTGCGGTTAAATCAATTACTCGAATATCTTCGGGATTAAGAGGATCTATATCTGCCACACCTCGGATATCATAGCTCCTGAAAATCTCAGGTGATATTTCAATATCAAAAATGATCTCACTTTTTCTACCAACGCCATCTTCCATTTCAATATTCTCCTACTTTTGTCAAAAGATAAAATCAACACATAGGTAATTTTCGATTTTATATTTACATTTAATCCATAAATTCTATTTGTCCGCCGGATTGACAATTTAAGATATCTATTTTCCCTCCTGGCACGCCAGCATATTCCTGCGCTCGCATACAAAATTTAACAGAAATTTGGGCTAAATCATTTATTGCCATAGAATAATTAGATTCAATCATCACCCTGAAAATAGGTTCTGTACCGGAATATCTTAAAACCAACCGGGATAGCTCTTTATTTATTGATAATTCCTGCTCTTGCATGCGATCCAAATCCTCTCGATCAAATCTTTCACCTCCACCAACATATGCCGATGAAATGACTTGTGGAGTTTTTTGAAAGAGAGATGAAAAGTCAGCAAAAGATTTTTTCCCAGTCTCTATAAATGCACGCATTACATGGAGTGCTGTACGAATACCATCACCGGTTGTAAAATTTTGATTCATTAATATCACATGACCTGCTTGTTCACCTCCTAACCCGATCTTATTATTTCCGTCTGAATTTTTGATGATATTTTTCAGAGCTTGAACGACGTATTTATCTCCAACAGGTGTTTCAATTAATTTAAGTCCAAGCGATTCCATGTAGATACTTAATCCTTCATTTCGCATAATTGTTGCTACAACAGAATTATCCAACAAAACACCCTTTTTTGATAGATATCCAGCCAGTAATCCAAGAATGTGGTCTCCATCAATCAATTCCCCTAAATTATTAACAAAAACCACCCTGTCTGCATCTCCATCGAATGCAATTCCAAATGAAGCATCAACTTTATTAATATCGTTGCTAATTAAATCAGGGTGTCTGCGGGTATATTCAGATCCACAATTTTTATTGATGTTTAGGCCATCTGGGTTGGAGTTAATTGAGAAAATTTCCGCGCCTAACCGCCTGAATACTTCCGGCGCTAAAGCTGAAGCAGCCCCATTCGAACAATCAACCAATATTTTTATACCGTGCAA
>JBJYWI010000160.1:0-31227 GCA_046259385.1 Anaerolineales bacterium | reverse complement strand
AGTAAGCTTTTTGAAAACACAGCGAGGCCTTGCTAGCAAGGCCTCGTTTGTTTTTTACACTAACTGCAAGAATGTCAACGCGAGCTGTGGTTTTTTGAAACGCCAGACCGGTTTGTAAATCTATAACTACTCGCTCCGGATCAACCGGCGGGCGGTTTTTATCTGTTCTTTAAGAGCTTCTATTCCTGTGCCTCCATATGTATTTCTCCTGTTTACGCTGTATTCGGACCTTAATACTGCCCGGGCGCTTTCATCAAAATTGGGGCTGATGGTTTTAAGGTCTTCCAACCCTATTTCATCCAGCCTGTGTTTCCTTTCTGCGGCGAAGCGGGCTGCCTCTCCAACTATTCTATGGGCTTCCCGGAAGGGGACACCTTTATCCACAAGGTAATCAGCCAGGTCGGTCGCCATTAATTCGGGGCTGACAGCAATTGACATCCGGCTTGAGTCCAGTTTCAGGTCCTTCAGCGCGCCTTTAAGCACCGAGAGCGTACTAGACAGGATATCAAAAGAGGAGAACAGCGGTATCTTATCCTCCTGAAGATCTTTGTCATAAGCGGAAGGAAGTCCTTTAAGAACAGCCAGCATGCCTGTTAAATATCCTAGCATGGTCCCTGCTTTGGCACGTCCCAGCTCGAATACGTCCGGGTTCAATTTCTGGGGCATAATGCTGGATCCGGTGGCAAAACGTTCCGGCAAAATAAAAAAACCGAATTCTGCTGAAGCGTATAGAATTACAGCTTCACACAACCGGCTTAGGTGGATCCCGGTTAAGCAGGCGGAGAATAAAAACTCAGCCACAAAATCGCGGTCCGATACACCGTCGATGCTGTTCTGGCAAGGCTGGCTGAAACCAAGTTTCTCCGCCAGGGCAAAACGGTCAACCGGGTAAGGGGTCCCCGCCAGAGCTGCTGAACCAAGCGGGAGCACAGCGGTCCGTTCTGCCAAACCAGCAAAGCGTTCCCGATCGCGGGCAAGCGGCCAGAAGTAGGAGAGCCACCAGTGCGCAATGGATACCGGCTGGGCATGCTGCAGATGTGTGAAACCGGGTAATATCACATCGATTTCCCTTTCCGCTCTATCGAGCAAAACTACCATCAGGTTCATGATTTTTTGATCGAGCTGAAGCAGGTTATCCAGCAGCCAGAGGCGCAGATCGGTTGCGACCTGGTCATTCCGGCTGCGACCAGTGTGAAGCTTACCTGCCAGCGGGCCGATGATTTCCCCCAACCGGCGCTCAACTGCGCTGTGGATATCCTCGTCCGTTTCCAGGATTTCAAAACTCTCATCCTCGATCTCCGATTGGATAATCTCCAGCCCAGCTTGGATTTTCTGGCATTCAGCCGAACTCAAAACATTAGCGTCTTCCAGCGCCTTTGCCCAGGCGATGCTGCCTCGCACATCCTGGGGGGCAAGGCGCTGGTCGAACTTAATGGAGGCATTGAAGGACCAGGCAACGGGATCAGTCCCTTCAGAAAAACGACCACCCCACATTTTCATAGATTGCTCCTTGCATTTTCAGATTAATCCGTTTAAGAAGAGTTACTTTATCGGATTGTGTTAAACCGCGAAGACCGAATTTAAACCCATTTCTATAATAATGTTACTCCCTGCTCCGTCCCTCTTAAAGCGGGCCCAGTTGTTTGCAGTCGGGTTTGGACCGGCACCTCCAAAGTAATGAAAAATAAAAACTCTTCAACATGTTGTGTCTACAACCCTCAGTCCCTCTTAAAGCGGGAGTAGTCGGGTTTGGGAATATCCAGACTCGAGACCGGCAGCCCATTGAGAGCGCGCACCTTCAAAGGCAGTCCATACAGGTGGATGAAACCCTCCGCATCGGACTGGTCATAAACGTCGTCCTGCCCGAAGGTGGCGAAATCCTCCCGGTACAGGCTGAATGGGCTTTTCCTCCCGGCGGGGATGATACTGCCTTTGTAAAGTTTTAGCCGCACAACCCCGGTCACTGGACCCTGGGTGCTGTCAACAAAGGCGTCCAGGGCTTCGTGCAGGGGGGTGAACCACATTCCATTGTAAACCAGTTCGGCGTATTTCAATCCCAGCATATCCTTGTACTGGATGGTTTCTCTGTCCAGCACGATTGACTCGAGTTCTCGGTGGGCAGCCATCAGTATCGCTCCCCCGGGTGTTTCGTAGATCCCGTGGGATTTCATCCCAACCAGGCGCCCTTCCACCAGGTCGACCACCCCGATCGCATTCCTGCCTCCGACCTGATTCAAGCGTTTGACCAGATTCGCCGGGGAGAGTTTTTCCCCGTTTACAGCGAAGGGCACCCCGGCTTCAAATTCGATCTCGACGTACTCCGGTTTATCAGGGGCGTCTTCCGGCGTGCTGGTTAGCTGGAGCAGGTCCGGTTCCGGCTCAAGCCAGGGATTCTCCAATTTGCCGCCTTCATGCGAGAGGTGCCACATGTTGGCATCCCGGCTGTAAATGGATTTCACGGTCGCAGCGACCGGGATCCCCCTCTCCTGTGCATATTGAATGGCATCTTTGCGCGAGCGAATATCCCACTCGCGCCAGGGAGCGATCACTTTCAGGCGCGGATCGAGAGCCATATAAGTGAGTTCAAAGCGGACCTGGTCGTTGCCTTTGCCGGTTGCACCGTGGGCGACCGCATCCGCGTCAACCTGGTGTGCGATTTCGACCTGGTGTTTGGCTGTTAACGGTCGCGCCATAGAAGTTCCCAGCAGGTATTTTCGTTCATAGACCGCACCGGCCCGCACAACCTGGAAAATATAATCGCTGGCGAACTCCTCTTTCAGGTCCTGGATGAAGACCCGGCTGGCTCCGCTGGCGATTGCTTTCTCTTCCAACCCATCAAGTTCGCCGCCCTGCCCGAGATCGGCGGTGAAACATACGACCTCACAGCCATAATTCTCGATCAACCAGGGTACAATTATTGATGTGTCAAGCCCGCCCGAGTAAGCAAGTACTACCTTTTTAATTTTTGATTCAGACATCTTTACCTCCAGGAATAAGATTATTTTCACATTTAAAATAAAACCACCCTCCAGTCAGGAGGGTGGTTTGGGTGAATTTGTGTGAGAGTATTTGCTGAAATTAATTAAAGCGCCGCGCCTCAGAGACCACTCCTGCTGGATGGTGATGATCACAGCTACGACGAGCGCGGTGCGCTGACAGGCCGGCGTTCTTAAACATTTCGGCAAGGATATCACCGCTTATGATTCAAGTCAATACCGGAGAATCGCAGCCGGTTTTTCAGGAATGTTAAGCAAAACAGCCTAATTTGGATGTTAGAATTACAGATTAACATAATTGGAGCATAAAATTAATTACAGGAGTGATACAGAATGGCGCAAAACGAAGATACCCGGAAATCGGAGACAAAGAATGCAAACGGGGAAATTGGAAAAATTGCAGGAGAGAACGCGTTGGGCGGGATGGAGAACATGGCTGCCGGCGAAGAAACTCTCCAGGTTGCGCGTGAGCTGGCGGAAGACAGTGCGGTTGAAATGGTGGAAGGCGCCAGCGACCTGACACGCGCAATGGATGCAACAATCGCTGCTGACCGGATGGCGGGATTGAGCGAAGCTGTGGCTTCCGCTGGGGTGAAGGACATCTCCGAAGGCGCCAGCATGCTGGCAGCATCGGAGGACGTCGGGGTGATGAGCGCCCTGGTGGGCATGATGAGCGAGGAAGACCTGGAGCGAGGCCTGGAGTTGGCGCGCATCGCAGGGGAATTGTGGGCAGTCAGCGATGTGGTCAGTTATTTGGAAATGCCGGTCCTATCTGCGTTCTTGGAAGATCGCGGCCTTGTGCTGCAGGAGATTTCGGTTGATGTGATGCTGCAGTCCGTCAGCTCGAGGGCCGTTGCGGATGTGATGGCAGATACCAGCATGGAGGTAGCCGAATTGGGCGCAGGAGAGGTTGCAGAAGGGGTGGCGCGCGCCGCCGCATCCGAGGCGCTGGCGGAGCGCAGCGATTTGCTGGCTGAGGCTGGTTTGGACCTGGCTGAAGAGGGCGCCGAGAAGATGACTGCAGCTAGATTAGGCGCAGCGGCAGCCAGGGAAATCGCCCGCGCAGGGGTTGATGAAGTCGCGGGAGGCGCGGCGGAACTGGGCGCTGCAGCAGCAATGGACTCGCCGGCCCAAGCGGTTGAAGAGAGCGAAGAAGAGGACTAATTACACCTAAACCATGGATATCCAGCGCTACCAGCAGTACCTGAACCAGTACGTCCAGGATGCCATCCGGAACAGCGACGGCACTGTTGCGGGCATCTCAGAACAGCTGGAAGGAATCTCCCCTCCAGGCCGGTTCTCACGGCACCGCGAGGAGAAACAGCGGGCACAGGCTGACGCAAGAGCAGCATTTAACGAACACCGCCACTGGCCGCTGGATATCCTGCTGTCACACCTGGGAGTGGACGAAGCCGGGAGGACCGCTTAAAGCATATAATCGTGAAGGGGGTCAATCCCAGGCGCTGAAATCCCAGTCGCCCAGCAGAAGCCCAAGTTCGCGCTTGCTGTGCAGGTTGAATTTGTAGAGAATGTTGCGGATATGCGACTTGACGGTCTCGACTGAGATCACCAGTCGGGCTGCGATCTGGCGGTTTGTGTAACCCAGGCATACCAGGGCGCCCACCTGCTGCTCGCGCGGCGAGAGCGAATGCCAGCGCCGCCAGTTTTCTTGGGCCATGTCGCGCTGCGCCAGCCCCGAGATGATCAGGTCAGCCGCCAATTCGTCCGCCGGGCGCTGCTCAAGCTCTGCCAGGGCGCGCACGTGTTCGACCAACTCGCCGTCCAGAGAGAAGGTTTCTTTGCGGGTGGGGGTAAGACCCAGATTGTCGATCAATTGCTGCCAGAATAACATGCCTGCCGTTCCTGCCAGCCGGGTGGGCTGTCCAGGAGCCATTATAAATAGAACAAATGTTCTTGTCAAGGATGTATACAGGAGGATGTATACGTAAAGATGTATATTAGGAGATGAATGCATGAAGATGCAACTTTTTTTACAGCCTGGCGTAGATAATCTATGGAAGAGGCGCTGCAGGTCTGGTAGATTTAACCTGGACATGGATGCGTCCATCCATACGGAGTCTGAGAGTATCCTATCAGACTGGAATATTTAAATAGAAGGGAGAACCAAATGAGTTGCCTGCGTGTTTTATTATGCGTGATCTTCCCGCCCCTGGCTGTGCTAGACAAGGGCTGCGGCTCAATTTTGATCACAACCCTGCTCACACTGGTGGGTTGGGTCCCGGGGGTGATTGCGGCGCTTGTGATCAACAGCGCTTCGTAAAGGTGGGGTGGGCGCCATCCCGTTTAGCGCGATTGCCTGCATTCTGACTGTTTGCTTTTTGAAAAAAATCGCCTGGCGATGTATGCCGCCGGGCGGTTTCAGTTTTGGGCTGTGTTTTCACCCCTGGCTTCCTGCGGTTGGGCGTGGAGTTTGATCCAGAAAACTGCCTGTCTCGACCTCACCCAGGGCGAGGCGCAGGTCGGCTGACTTCATGATCAAAGCCCGCCCGCGGATTCCCGAGCCGATAGAAATTTCATCCAGGTCGAACAGGGACTCGTCGGCGATTACCCGCATGGGCCGGGACAGACCGAAGGGGCAGACCGCGCCGGTGGGGTATCCGGTTTGCTCGAGCACCTCATCCCGGTTGGCCATACTGATCCGGGAGACGCCCAGGTGGCGCCGCAAAGCCGGCCAGGAGATTTGCCGGGGACCGGGGGCGAGCACCATCACAAAGCTCCCTCCAGAACAGCGGAAAAGGATGCTGCGCACGACCTGACCGGGATGCTGACCGCGCTCTTCCGCAGCCTGTTCGAGCGAACGCAGCCGCCTGGGGTGGGTGAACACCCGATAAGGAATGCGCTTGCGGCTCAGTTCGTCCAGAACTGGATCAGAGTCCCGCATTTTGGGATCGGTATCAGATTCTGGTTCAGCCATTAAGCGCCCCCAGATTCCCTAAAATTTCAACATTCTGGGAGTGGATATCTGGTGTCATTTTGGTGCTCTCATGCTGGTTTTCCCGGTGATTATATCCTGCTGATTTGAAACCTGGACTGGTTCAGGCTAACTGCGGATACTTTTCCAATAGCCGTTCGCTCTTAACCCAGCCTTCTGGCAGCGGTCTGGCAGGGTTGAGCAGGCATTCAAGGGCATTTCGGACCCGGGAGCGGATTGCAGCGCTTTCATCGTCCTGGTGAACCTGGATGCCGGCGGTGATGTCTGGATTGAAAAGCGGGAATATGCGGGCGTATATCGTCAGACTTGAAATCGCCCAGCTTTTTACAAATACGCTCTCATCATTGAGCAGTTCGCCAAGCGCGGCGACCAGCTCTCTGGATAGGTCTTCGAAAACCGCTAGATTGCCGAATATCATCGCGTAATGCCAGCGCGCCATTGGAAGATATTCACCCCGGGAAGCGCCGAGAAGCTGATCAACATGCGGGCGGAATATCTCCGGTTTTGAGCGGGAAATTTTTTCAAGGCAGTCCGCTGCCCGGCCACGGATGACTTCATCTTTCACCTGCGGGGCTTCCATCAGGTCCTGGAGCAAGCCCGGATTGGCGAGCACAATCTCCGCAACCAGGTTTGAAGGGCCATCGGAGCGCAGGTCTCCGCCGGATAACATCAAGAGCAGCTCGTTCATAATCGCAGACCAGTATAATTCATTTTCTTGGATAAATTCCCCTTGCGCAGTAGAGGATTATTGACCAAGTAAAAATCCTTGTGGGGGTAATAGCCCATTTCCTGACCGAATTGCTCAAACAAAACATTAAGTGTATAATTTATTAATAAAATTTAATATTCACCGAAGATTACACCACTCTCAGTGGGGGGACCAGTAACCTGCAAAAAGTAATACTGCTCCCATCAAAAACTGAAGCATACTGACCGGATATTAATCCGTTAAAAACACCTGGAACGAGTGTAAATGCTGACCACGATCACTGTTCTAGCAAATTATATTTTCCTAGGCGCTGCGGTCTGGCTGGGCATTTATGTGGTCAGCCGAAGCCCGCGCAGTCCGGTCGCCTGGCTGACCGGACTGACATTGTGGTCAGGGGCAGGGCTATTTCTCAATACACTCCTAGCGTTAATTCCACCACCGATAGGTCCGGAATCGCCCGAATGGATCCAGTTCCTGGTGCCATTCTGGACTTCAAAAATATATGATCTGGGCTGGGTCGGATGGCTCCAGGGCTGGCTTATGATCCCTACAGTCGCATTCTGGCTGCATGCGACAACATTAATGCGCCCTGGAAGGATGGACTATATCCGGCTCGCCTGGGTGATTTTCGGATATGCCTGCGCAGTATCCGCAATTATTCTGCTTACTAGAACAAAATTGCTGATCGATTCTGCGTCTGGTGATCCATTGTTTCTCAATACATTAAAACCAGGCGGGTTTTTCTTCGCTTACATTGCCCTGCTACTTTTGTGCATTGTGGTTAATCTGTACAACTTGTTTAATTCTGCTAACAGGGCGTCTCCCGGAGCGCCCCGTAAACAGTTTCTTTCACTTGGATATGCAACAATGATCGCTGGTTTAGTCCCTTTGTTTTCGCTGGCTGCGCCAATCTTTGAGTTATCTATCCCGAGGGTAGTCCTGTCATTTAGCCTGGGAACAGCTGTTGTAATGATAGGTTACGGAGTGGCGGGCTACAGCGCCCTCGTTGAGAGCAGGACTATCCGGCGCGATTTCCTGTTCAGTGTGATTTCGATTTCCCTTATAACCTTTTTCTATCTTCTGATAGCCTGGATTTTCGGGGAGTTGTTTGGGACGCCTCCGGCAGTCTATTTATTTGTTATGCTGCTTGCTATTATCAGCCATTCAATACTCGACTTTTCCCGGCGAAGGCTTGATTTCAGCCTGTTCAGCCAGGACTATCGAAACCTGAAAGCTGAACTCCGAAAAATGGCTGATCCAACCTTGGATTCAGGATTGGAAGAATTCCTGGCATTGTGGTTAGATAGCGTGTGCAATTCAGTACGGGCAACCTACGGTTTAATCATGGTTTTTAGCGGAGGGAAACCGGAAATTCTGAGCAGCTGCCATTGGGATAATGAGCCTGGAGAAATCACAATCTCCGAGCTGCAAGCCGATGATTTAGTTCACCTGGAGCCAGATTCCATGCGGATTCCCCTTGATGATGCCGCATTGCTCCTCCCGCTGTACGCTGAGACTATCCAGATAGGGGCGATTATCCTGGGCAGGCCGGTCAACGGTGTGAATTATTCCCATACTGAAGCGGGAAAACTTCTTTACCCGAGCGACCAGGTTGCGGAAATGATCAGCAGCGCTGCGAGGGATGCCGAATATTTCAAGGCGACGGCTGACGGAACTGCACCAATAAAGCACAAACCTGTTCCCAAAAAACACCAAATTACTGTGAAAGAGGTGGAAGAAGCTCTGAGGCATATAAATGATTACGGCTACCTGGGTGATTCAAGCCTGGTGAAATTGAAGCTTGTCGCAGATTGTATGCCCCCTGAGCAGGTAACTTATTTTGAAAGAGGGAAAGCGCTCAATAGCGTCCTGGTGGATGCAGTGGATAAACTCCGGCCGGAAGACGGAAAGCCATCCCAACCGGTTGGGCGAGAGTGGTACCCTTATATGATCTTACACGGGGCATACCTGGAAGATAGATTAAACCGCGACATCATGGCACAGCTCTATATTTCGGAAGGGACTTTCAACAGAACCAGGCGGTCTGCAGTTCGTTCTCTGGCGCGCATCCTGAATGAGATGGAAGCGGCATTAACCTGACCGCAAAAGGCCAAGCAGAACCACACCAGTACCTGCATAAGCCCGTAAACACGGGTAATTTGGGTATTTTTATTTTGTTTAATCCGGGAGGGTGAAAAAGTTGGCAGTTTTTGGCAGTCGAACCTCTTGTTTTGGCAGTCTGGTTTTCATAATATGGGATAGCGTTGAATATTTACGAAAGTGAGGTTTGATTATGGATTTCTGGTACGAATTCACCAAAGGGATACCGTGGTTGTACACAAAATTTTGCGTGAAAGGATTTGAAATCCAGGGGCGTGAAAATATCGTATCCGGCCCCAAGATTCTCGTCGCAAACCACCCGAACGCGACCGATGGCTTCTTCCTGCCGTTTATCGTCCAGGAAAAAGTCTATTTTTTTATCCAGGAAACTGTATTTCAAATCCCTTTCTTCGGCACACTTCTGCGGTTATCGGATCAGATCCCGGTCAGTGCCGGTAAAGGCCGCCGGGCGATAAAACAAGCGTGCGAGAAACTATCGCAGGGCTATACCGTGGCGATTTTCCCGGAGGGGCGCCTGAACCACGGAGGCGAGATTTTGCGCGGCGGGATCGGGGCGGCGCTGCTGGCGCAGGAGAGCGGCGCGCCGCTTGTTCCGGTAGGTTTTTATGTCCCTAGTCAGTTCACCAGGATGATCCGGCTGAGAAGGGAAGGTTGGGTCAGTTCAGGGCGGTGGCAGCTTGGAGGCAGGTGCTATATCCAGGTGGGAAAAGCGCGTAATTTGGAGAGATTGAATCATAGAGAGCGGAATTACCGCAATTTGAGAGAAGTGACCGAGGATATTATGGAAGCGATCCGGAACCTGGTACAGTCGGCTGAAGAGTCACTTCACCAGGGGTTGGAAAAAACCCTAAAAATGGAAAATTAATATCCGCGGTCTCAATATTAAAGGAGGAGAAGGATGCGTACGATACGGATACTGTCCATGTTGTTGGTTGTAATTGTACTTGTTGCCTGCGCGCCCGTGCCGCAGATGGAACTGTCCTTTGACCCTTCAGTGCTGCGGTTCTCCGGAGAGAATGCTTATGAGCTGGAAGAGGAATTTGTAACGACATTTACCCGTCGGGTCAGCGGTACGGAGCAGAGCCGTCTGGGGACCGAATGGCTTCGCCAGCAGCTTGAAGGATATGGCTGGAACTGCGAGTTTGACGATTGGGAGGTCATCAACTACAGCAAACCGGTCCAACTTCGAAACGTTGTCTGCCGGCTTCCTGGTGTGGACACAGTGGATGAACGGGAAATACTGGTCGTGGCGCATCATGACATCGCGCCGACCACAATCGAGGGAGCCGATAACGACGGTTCCGGGGTGGCGATCCTGCTGCACCTGGCGGAGATTTTCGGGGCTGAAGAACCTCCAAGATACACGCTGGTCTTTGTTGTGGACGACGCCGAGGAATACGGCATGATCGGCAGCCGGCGCTACATCCAGACCCATCCCAACCCGGGTAATATCATCGCTGGCTTGTCCCTGGATAACCTGGGGCGGTATTACTACGACAAAATGATCCTGGAGTCAGTCGGGCAGTTCAGCGGTTACAGCCCGATCTGGATCTCGCTGATGATCAAAGAAGCCGCCCGGGATGTGGGCGGTTTGTGGGAGGTCGTGATTAAGACGCCTGTAGACCAGGCGCTTGACCAGGCGGTGCCGATCTCGCTAACCGACCAGGGACCAATGGTGGCGGCGGGCGTGCCTGCGCTCGGATTCAGCGCGGGATACCCATCCGAAATAGGGGATGAGCATTACAGGCTCTGGCACGATCCGGACGATAACATGGAAAACCAGTCCCCAGAAGCAATGGAACAATCCGGCTTGCTGAGCGAGGTCTGGATCCGGCAGCTCCTATCGATGGAGGATTTTCCAGAGGAGTCCGGTCCCTACCTGTATTTTGAAAACAGCGAGAGCGCCCTGCGCGGACTGCCGCTCCACCTGATTTTTATTGTATTTACAGGGTTGTTCTTCGCGGTGAGCTATTTCAGCGGGGGGAGAAAATTTGAAGAGAAGATAAATGCCTGGAAAGGAGCCGTACCACATTTTTTGGGACTTTGGCTGCCGCTGGTCGCTTCGGTCTTGCTGCTGTACCTGTTTGTCGAAGTTGGAATATTGGTTGAGTACCACCTCTACCCCGCGACCACCAAGGACCCGGAAATGCTCAATCCAGATTGGCTGGCGGTGTTCCTGTTTTTAATCGGGTTGGCGCTATTCCTGGCAGCCGGGCGCTGGCTTGTGCAGAAGTTTGTCGGCGAAAAGGTATCCCTGGAATGGGTGGATTACCGCAGCTTCGCCTTCCTGGTGATCGGACTGGTCGGGATTTCTATCCTGATCGCCAACCCCTTCTCGTTATTATTCATGGTCCCGGTGTTGTTCTGGTTGTTGATCCGGGGGCGAAAGGGGGCGGGCAGGCTGCTGGACATCCTTTTCCTGATCCTGGGCGGGCTGATGCTGTACATGCTGATTTACTCCTTCGGCTGGTTGATCCTGCGCTACGGG
Organism: Anaerolineales bacterium; assembly: GCA_046259385.1. Classification (GTDB taxonomy): domain Bacteria; phylum Chloroflexota; class Anaerolineae; order Anaerolineales; family UBA4823; genus CAVWDI01. The sequence goes on along the minus strand of JBJYWI010000160.1, from coordinate 19,960 downwards.
TGGGTGTTCCTGTGGATGTTTCTGAACGTTATCTCGTCCGGGATGTTCAGTTTCCAGGCAATGTTGGCTGGAACAGCCGTGCTGGCAGCGGGTTTGACGCTGGTGGTGAATCCACCTGGAAAGAAGATGGAAGATTTAACTTCAGGGAATTCGAAATATTAGGACACTTTTAAAATTGCAGATAAATAAGGTGGTGGTTGATGAACAGGTTGCCGCGATTGATCCTCTTATTTTCAATCCTCTTTCTGCTCTTTCTGATTCTGCCGGCGTTTCTGTGGGATAACTGCCGGATAATTCCCTTGATGAGCCAGGGGGATGCGCTGGATATCCTGACCCCGCTGGTCCTGCTGCCCCTGTACTGGCTGCTGTTCTGGTACGCATCGGGTGAAAAGGCGCCGTTAGCGGAAAGCCTGGTTTTTGTACTGCTGGCGGGGGTGTGGGCGGAAGGACAAGGGATGCACCTGTCCGCTAACTCGATCGGGCACCTGCTCGAAGAAATCAGCCACGGGGATGCTTATATCCTGACTGAATTCTATGATGAGGTTCTCAGCCACTACCTGTGGCACCTGGGAATTTTTGGCCTGGCTGCCTTTCTTGTCTATGTGGAATGGAGGCAAAAGCAGGGACAAGAGCAGGTTTCATGGGGATGGATCGTACCAGCAGGGGTTATGCACGGTTTGACGCTTTTTGCGATTGTGATTGAAGCCGGGACTGCTCCATTGGGAATCCCTTTCACAATCATAATCCCGCTGGTAATTTTGATTTGGGGCAGGGATAAACTGAAAACTGGGCCATTAACTTCCTTCTACTTCATCAGCTGCCTGTTAGCGTTGCTGTTGATTGCAGGTTGGTGTATTTACTGGGGCGGTTGTCCGGAATTCAGCGATATCTGGAACTTTTAAAAAGAAGCGAACAAGCTGTTGTGTTGATTACAGCGAAAAGGAGGCGGCGAGTATGAACGGAATTGGAGGCGAAATTTTGCAGAATCCACCCGGGTACGATGTCGATTTTGAAATGCTTAAGCAGTTTGAACGTGAATTTGACCTGAAGAACCCGGAGGGCTGCCGGATACCCTGCCGGGTGCTGGGATACGGGGAGATGAGCATCGTTGTTGAAATTAAAGAGCAGAATATGCAGGGGCTTGCGTTCAAGATGATGCCGATTTTTGAAACCTGGGAAGAGATTGGGGGTTATCTGGAGACGTTCATTGAATATAACCGCAAGTTGGAGGGGGATATCGGGATTAATATGCCTCTAAACGGTTATGCGGTGTTTGAATCAAGAATGGGAAGGCCGGTTTTTTTCATCATCCAGGAGAAATTCAAGCCGTCAACAATCGGCAACCAGGTTATCCACATGATCCCTGCAGAGATGGTATGGATGCTTCTTAAACGAACCCTGAACGAGCTCAAGAAAGTATGGGATTTCAATAACAGTGAAAGCGACTGGGATGTCGGAATCGACGGGCAGATTTCAAACTGGGTGATCGAAGATTTTGACTCAAAAAATCCGGAAATCCGCCCGGACTGCCGCCTTAGTTATGTTGACACCAGCACACCCTTGCTGCGCACGAATGGGGTAGAGCAGTTGGACACTGAACTTTTCCTGCGCGCCGCGCCGTCGATGCTCGCCTGGATTTTGAGGGTGTTCTTCCTGCAGGAGGTGACGGACCGGTACTACGACTTCCGGCAAGTGGCGGTTGACCTGCTGGCTAACTTTTACAAGGAGCAGCGTCCCGAGCTTATTCCGAGTTTGGTGAGTGTTGCCAATGATTTCTTTGACAGCGAATGCGCTGAATTTGGAATCGAGCCCATCGAAGAAAATGAGTTGCGTTCGTTTTACCGCGAGGATGCATTTATCTGGTGGTTATACCTCAATATGCGCAGACTTGACCGCTGGCTTTACCGGGACATTTTACATAAGGAATACCGCTATCCGATACCACCGAAAATCAAACGGTAACGTCGAGGCAGAAGTTTTTTATGAATCGCATACGAAGGGTAAAAATGGCAGTCATCGGGCAGGATAACCGGGAAGCGATCAACAAAAGGTTTGAAGAGTATGTGTCGAGCGGCAAGGTTGAGTTTTTCAGGAACGCAGGAATCGATTTTATTGCCGGTAAGCGGGAGGGCATTTACCTGTGGGACCTGGATGGAAAGCGCCTGATTAACTGCCATAGCAACGGCGGGGTTTTCAACCTTGGGCACCGCAATCTCAGGGTGGTCAAAGCGCTGGAAAGGGCGCTGGCTGAGCTGGATATCGGCAACCACCACCTGGTCAGTGAAGCCCGGGGGTTACTGGGGGAACGGCTGGCTGGTATCTGCAGGGGGGACATCAACCGGGTGATATTCGGCGTTTCGGGTGGGGAAGCGATCGATATGGCAATCAAGCTTGCCCGGGCGCATACCCGTCGGCCGAAAGTGATCTCCGCCCTGGGCGGCTACCACGGGCATACCGGGCTGGCGCTGGCTGCCGGCGACGAGCAGTGGCGGGAGCCGTTCGGTCCCCTAGCGCCCGGTTTTGTGCAGGTCCCTTTCGGGGATGCGGAAGCGCTTGAACGGGAGATGGACGTTGAGACGGCAGCGGTGATTTTTGAGACAGTGCCCGCCACCTCCGGGATTGTGATCCCGCCGGATGATTTCTTCTCGCAGGTCCGGGACCTGTGCGACCGGTTTGAGGCGGTGATGATCCAGGATGAGGTCCAGACCGGGCTCGGTCGCTGCGGGGAGGTGTGGGGCATCGATACCTACGGGGTTATCCCGGATATCATCGTCACCGGCAAGGGGCTTTCCGGTGGAATGTACCCAATAACAGCAACTCTATACCGGGAGCACCTGCACCCTTTTATGCATGAAAACCCGTTCATCCACATTTCCACCTTTGGCGGGGCGGAGGTGGGGTGTTCCGCCGCCCTGCAGGTTCTGGATATCCTGGAGGAACCAGGCTTCCTGGAGCATGTGCTGGAAATAGCATCTGAATTTGAGCGCGGATTTGACAGCTTGAGAGACAACTACCCCAGAATACTGGCGGAGACTCGCCAGCGGGGATTGATGATGGGGATCAAACTGGTTGACCCCAACCTGGGTCCCTTGATGACCCGCCTGGGATTTGAAGCCGGTTTGCTGCTGGTGTTTGCCGGGAACGACCCTTCGGTTGTCCAGGTGCTGCCGCCGTTAATTATCCAGAAACAGGAAGCCAAGCAGGTGTTATCAATCCTGGATGGAATGTTGGGAACGCTTGAAGGGATGCTGTCAAATTGACCCACATGATTGAAAGAATATACCTGATTAATATGGAATTTTTTCGAAAATATTGGAGTAATTTTTGTACCAGTCTAAATTTTTCTCAAGGTTGAATGATCACCCTGTTTGGTTAGGAATCCTGATTGTTACCTCAGCGGTTATTTTAGCGACCTTCTGGTATTTGTGGGCTTCACCTGTTGAATTCCCAATGGATGATAGTTATATCCATTTAGTTTACGCCGAAAATTTAGTAAAACATGGCGGGTTGTTTTTCAATCAACCGGACGATATTGGCATCGGTACCACCAGTCTTGGATGGGTCCTGCTTCTAGCAAGTGGGTCTAAATTGGGCTTATCGATGCATTTCCTGTCGAAAGCGCTGGGAGTCTTTTTTCTTTCGATCTTTGGAATTTGCTTGTACATATTGCTTCGTTCGAGCTGGAGACCATTTCCAGCGCTGGTATGCACGCTCTTTACTGTGCTCTCAGGCCACATGCTCTGGTTTTCATTGAGTGGAATGGAGACCATCATGTTTCTGGCTTTAGGGACGCTTTCTTTGATGTTCTATCGATTAGAAAAATGGGGATGGTTGGGTTTTATTCTAGGGTTGCTTGCTATTACCCGAATCGAAGGTCTGGTTTTAATTGCAGCAATATTTCTAGTTGATTTCTGGCACCATCGCCGAATCACGAAAGGATTACTGATTAGCACCCTGATTGCTACCCTGATTTGCAGTTCATGGATTTTTTATTTATATCACAGGACCGGATTACTGTTACCAACAAGTGGAGCAGGCAAGATTTTTGCGTTGAGGCTTGCAACCCAGATTGTAGTAGAAAGAAACAAATTTCTTGCTTTACTGGGTAAATATCCATCTTTGCTATACCCTTTCATATGGGTAATCTACTTCCTTGAATTTGTACTGGGCGGTATAGCGTTACCACCACCCCGCATTCCTGTAGGTCTGCTATTAGGAAATCCTGATTATACATACTCGATTTGGGCTTTTATCTTACTGATAGGGATAGTGATTCCGTTAGTGTGGGCTTCAGTAAAGAAAATTGGAAAACCTGGATTGTGGGCGGTCTGGGTTAACCAGGATAATCGCCGTCCGATAATCATTTTTGGATTGTGGGTCGTGATACATAACCTCGCCTATTTGGTTGTTTTACCTATTCCCGGTACCGCTAGCCGTTATGGCGCAATTAACCATGTTGCATTGTGGATTGTATTAGTAATTGGTTTGTTCAGTTTATTGAATAGGACAAGATTGTGGGCATGGTTTGCAGGCGGTCTGTTTGTTATTGCTGTTGTTAACGGGTTATATTGGAAAGAGGTTTATCGAGCCAACTTGGCGCATATGATAAATGTGAGAATGAGGGCTGGACGATATATTGCAGAAGGTAAAAACACTGGCGGACTTTGTGCCGCATTTGATATAGGTGCTCTGCGTTTCTACAGTAAAAACCCGATAATCGATCTTGGTGGTCTGATTAATCCGGAATTAATTGGTATATTTCAAGACGGGGAACTCGACCAATATTTAAAAAACAATGGAGTAACCTGTTTGGCGGTTCCTGGCAGGACGGGAACATCATCGGATGGATGGTTTGATTTTATCGATATTCTTGATCTATCATCATCACCGTATTTTGAAATCCAGCAGATTGTATCCTTTGAGATCGATCGAAAAACCTGGCTTAAAGGATATCTACCAACCGGTAATTACCAGGCTACTGTGACGTTATACCGGTTAATTTATTAGTCACTAACAAATAAATGCTTTTATTTTTTTTATAAAGCCATAAGGAAGGCAATCATGAAAGCGGAACTGCAATTTTTATACACAATTCTTACGGATTACCCACAATTTCTAAAAATTACAATTGATGTAGGTCAAAGAAATCTTACCGGATGGCTTGATTACCATCTGGCGGACGGGAGAAGCCGACCTCCTAAAGCATTAATATTTAAGGTAATCAATATCTGCAACATGAACTGTAAAATGTGTGTTTACAGCAATGCGGGATATTTTGAGGAGGGAATCAGCTTGCCTAAAAATCTATTTCAAGAAGTCATTCAAGCAGCTCAAAATAGGATACCGATTATCGCTTTGACCGGCGGGGAACCATTATTACACAAAGATATATTTAATTTCATTAGATACGCCAAAAACCATAATTTTTGCTGCACTATGGTAACAAATGGGTGGTTTCTAAAGGAAAACGCAGCTGAAATTGCGGACAGCGGTCTGGACCTGTTGACGGTTTCTATTGATGGTCCCGGAAATATTCATGATCGTATCCGGAGAAAACCCGGTGCATTTGACCGCGCGATGGAAGGTATACAAGAACTGCTGAGTTATAAAAAAAGGCCGATGCTGGTAATCAATTCAATAATCCAGTCTGATAACTGTCGACACCTCGACCAGCTGGTATCCGAAATAGAAGATGTTGGTATCGATGCGATGAATATTCAATTGCTCTGGACCAGATCACCGGAAAGAGCCAGTAAACATAACCTGTTTTATCCTGATTTCCAGGTGGGGAATGGTTGGATCGACGAATCGATAATGGATATCGATTTTGAATTACTTAAACATAACCTTGAGAGAATAAAAGAAAGAAATATACTTGTAAATCTGTATCCGCCTTTTGATTTTGTCCAGATCCAGCGTTGGTATACTGGTTCACCGAGTTTTGAAAAGGATATAAAAATAAAGTGCTCTTGGATGTGGGCGATCATTTTTCAGGACGGTACCATGAGGATGTGTGATGATATTGTGCTGGGAGATTTGCATGAAGAGCGATTCTGGGAGATCTGGAACGGGGAGAGGATGGTAAAGTTTCGTAATACTCTGAAAGAACACCAACGCTTTCCGATTTGTGCTGGTTGCTGTAATTTATACCGTAACCGGAAAATCTAAATGCTTGATTCATGAAATATAAGGAGGAAAATCATGGAAGAATGGCTGTGGGAAATTATTCCCTGGGGTTACCAGGTACTGCTCGGCATAGAGGCCTGGCGAAATGGTTTATTGGACGCAGTATTTCCGTTCATCACCGACTTTGGCAGCGCGCTGGGGTATGTGGTCATTTTCTCGGTAGTCTACTGGTGCGTTGACAAAACCATTGGCCAGGGGTTAGCGTTTGCTTATCTTTACACTTTGGTTCTGAACGCCTGGATCAAGTTCTATTTTTTGATCCCCCGGCCGGATGATCCTAGCTTGGAAGAGATACTTAATAAGGCAGGTATAATCGAACGTTTGACACCTCTCAGGAAAGAAACCTCCCCCTCCTTTTTAAGCGGCCATACCCAGGGGGCGGTGGTGGTGTGGGGGTACTTGGCATACCACATTAAGAAGACCTGGTTCTGGGTTCTGGCGTTGATAATTATTGCCTTGATCGGGTTCTCGAGGATGTATCTAGGTGTGCATTTCCCTCAGGATGTGATCGGTGGACTCATTGTCGGAGTGGTATACCTGGCGATTTGGATCGCACTTGAACCCAGGGTCAGAGGTTGGCTGTTGAAACAGACGATCGGGCTGCGTTATGCTCTGGCAGTCCTGTTGCCGATTGTTGTTTGGTTGATCTACCCGGACAGATCGATCGCGGAGCCAATGGGAGCCGCGCTTGGGCTGGGAGTGGGCTATTTGCTGGAGGGACAGACGATCAGGTTTTCGATAGGCGGAAGTATCGGGCGCCGGATACTGCGGGCAGTTGTGGGACTGGTTATTGTGATTGCAGCATTTTTCAGCCTGAGCATCCTATTCAGCACCTTCGACGAGTCGATGGGTGATCGGATGGAGGCTGTATGGCGCTTCCTGAGGTACGCGATTATCGGATTCGGCGGGGGTTGGTTTATGCCCTGGCTGTTTGTAAAAATTGGACTGGCGGATTCGGAAATCAAAAGAAAAGTTATTCCTTAGCGTATTCCGGACTTATTTGCCTTTTATTAAGACAACCCCGACCATCCCGGTCCCGCCGTGGACCGAGAGACCTGGAGTGAGCTCAGCGAAGAAAGTGCCCTGCGGGGGCTCGAGACTTGTTGAGAGCAAGTCCAGGAACTGGCGTGCTTCTTCCAAGGCGTTTACGTGGATAATCCCCATTCTCTCAACTGGTTTACCTCCAGCTGCCTCGACTGCCAGCTCAACCACGCGCCTCCAGGCTTTTTTACGGGTGCGAACCCGCTCCAGAAGATCGAGCGTGCCGTCGCGGATGGTCAATACTGGCATCACATTGAGCAGGTTGCCAATGCTAGCCTGCAGCGCGGGCACCCGCCCGCTTTTCGCCAAGTATTTGAGTGTGGCAAGGGCGGCGAATAAATGGGAACGACTCCCCATATCCTCTGTTAGAGCCAGGATATCATCCTTACCTGCGCCCTGCCGGGCTGCCTCGGCAGCCGCGATCGCCAGGAACCCCTGACCCAGGGAAAGGCTGCGGGTATCGACCACTGTGATGTCCTTGTCAGGCAGTTCGCTGCAAGCCTGCAGAGCTGCGTTATAAGTGGCGCTGACTTCAGCGCTCACGCAGTAGCAGATCAGGTTCTGAGCCCCGTCGGAGAAAGCCTCCTGGTAAGCCTCCACGAACTGTCCCGGGGAGGGTGCTGAGGTGGTTGGGAAAGGGTCACCCCGGTCTATCCGGACAAACAGCTCCGCGTCGTTTATATCAAAACCAGTCCGGAGAGTCTCGTCTCCAAGGTGGATATTGATCGGCACCTGGCGGATATCCAGGCGTCTGGCGATGTCAGCTGGAATGCTGGCATCAGTGTCGGTAATAATGGCAGTTGCTGGCATGGTTCACCCCTAAACTTGAATAGTTGATATATGGTAGTAACACCGCACCTCCACGCGGGTTGCTGTTTTCGGGCAGCTACTGATTGTTTAGATCTGAAACTTACGGTTCTAAATTACGTAAATACTGTTAGAAATAGGAAGATATCCATCTTTCGCGGAATTGTAGATCTGTTGGCAATAATGGATGGTTTGTGACATCCATTAAACGCTGCTGGACACAAAATTGGAGTTAGAACATGCTTCGTTTAATTCTTGCAGTCCCATTGATCGCACACGGACTAGCCCACATTTCAGGTTTTATCGCCTCGTGGACCAATAACGATTCCGGATACGGGCGCAGCCCGTGGGTGTTTTCATCCGGAATTGGCTTACAAAGCCCGGTCGGGCGCCTGTTTGGGATATTATGGTTGTGCGCTGCGTTTGTCCTGACCGTTTCGGGGGTCGGGCTGACAATGGACTCGGCGTGGTGGCAGCTGTTGGCTGTCACCGGTTCAATCATCTCGCTGGTTGTGATCCTGCCCTGGTGGAACACAGTGCCTTCGGGAGCGAAACTAGGGGCACTGTTTGATCTGCTTATTTTAATCCTGCTTCTAACGCCGCTCGGAACCACTGTCCTCGATTTTGTGGCGCAGCCCTAAGATCATGAGGGGAATTCGTGGCTATTCCTGACCCCGATCTTTCGCTTTCAGATCCGTTTCCCGGTAACCCTGAGCCATCTTTTGGGAGGCTTTCTCCGCTACAACCAGGTAAGCGTACTGATTGATGGATACGCCCTGTTTGCGGGCTAGATCCCGCACGGTTTCATAGACATAATCGGGGACTCGAATGGTGATCGTTCGCATAGCGTGAATATTATAAATTAGACTTTTTTGGGGGCAGTATTATACTATTATTGCAATACATGCAGGTTGGAAAAATTGCGCTGAAATTATGGCGGGTTGGATGAGAAAGAAGCGAAAGTTGTACAAGCTTCCTATGAGGATTTTAAGATAGAAGAGATTGTATGCTTCAATCTCTTCTATCTTTATTTCTATTAAATTAATCGAACTGGTGAATCAAAATACATAATGTGACGCATAAATAACCTCTAACGGATTGAAATTTTAACATTTGAAATAAGAGTATATATCTAATCGCCGATGTGGAACTCCGCTTTCTGGGCGAGTTCATTTCCCAGGTACAGGATTACCTCCCAGTTCCCGGTTGGCAAACCCTGCAGGGCACCGCTCCGCTCTCTCCAAATGTACCAGCAGGTGTTGCCCTCTTCATCTCCATCCCAGTACCTGCTCGCTTCTGTGAAGCTTTCCCCATTAACGCGCCAGTACAGAGAATACCTTAGGCTTGAGTCCATTGCCCAATAGTCGAAGCAGGCGTAAATCTTGGTGGTTCCAGCCGGGAATTCGTCGGTTGGATTGCTCAGAAGACCATCTTCATCGGTCTCCTCAGAGTAAGTAACAAGGGGTCCGAAGGTGGGCACTGTGGGTTTGGTCGGTTCAGGCGTATTGGTTGGAACTGGAGTGTGTGTGTCAGTAGGAACTGGGGTGTCGGTTGGGATACTTGTTGGTGTAAAGGTTTGTGTGGGGATTTCCGTGGGAGGTATAGTGAAAGTTACAGTAGGCGCTTCAACGGTCATCCTCGCGTATATTTCCGCAGCGATCTGAGTAGCCGTCGCGTCCAGGTCTTCCGCTTGAAATACGCTGCAGGTTAATGCCGGCAGACTCAGCATCAGTATTAATATAAGCCAGCCTGATTTATTCATCGATACCCCTCCTTTAGAGTCAGTTGATTAAATGCTGGCGGATCGCAATCTTCCCCGGATAGATGGGCGAATTATGTGCCATAATCTGTATGATGGATAAAACAGATAAATTGCCAAGCATCCAATACCAAGTACAAGTGTTCAGACAACCTGTATATTTGAAGAGGCTGGCAAGCCACCTTTAACATGTTGAAATCTTGAACTAATTTACCAAATATAAGTTCCGGCTCACCTCCTGTTGCTTAATTAAATAAGAATAGTTTACGCCTCAAAGATTTTTACTGTTCTTCAAGGTATTTTGCTTTGAGGGCGTTGTAAATGTAATTCTCCCAGAGGGGAACCGCTTCATCGTACGCCAGGTTATGGGTGTGGAAGGTCTGGATGATGAATTTGCCGTTATTGCATACCGCCAGCGTGCCGTGGGTGTTTTTCTCGGTTGCAATTGCTCCCAGGAGCAGTTCAGCATCGTCCTTCTTTCCGTTGAGCTTGATGAAATCACCCAGGTCCCACGGTCCAGTCACTGCGGCGATGTTGGTCCAGCGAAAACCTTTGTTTGGTTCGTTAAAAATTGGATGGTTGTTTTTACCTGGGAGCGGCCAGTTTATCAAATCGTTTCCGGTAGCAGTGGTCAAATTGTAATCTGATTCAAACTCAACTCCGCATTTTGTGAGCAAACTTGCGACTTCCCCTCTTCCCACAATATCCAGAAACCAGATTTCCAAGATGACCGAGGAGCCTTTATCCATCGCTGCTTGAAGATACTCGAAATACTCGCCCATTGGCGGTTTTCCCCAGTCTTCAAGAGCGAGGATAACCAAGTCCCACTGGCTGCCCAGCATGTCCGATTTCAACCAGCCGACCGCACTGCCGTCGTCTTTATACTCAAGATCCATATTGTCGAGCGCATCCTTGGCGTAACGAGCCAGAAACGGTCGATTGACAATATCCTCGTAAAGCAGGATCTTGGCGTCTTCAAGCCAGGCGTCAAAGTCCTCCTCCGAGAATTGGGCTGCTGTCTGGCTTTCAGCGGCGGTATCATCAGGGGGCTGGGTCTCCGCTACCTCTTCTTGGGTATCTTCTGCAGTTACCTCCTCAGTTGTTTCGACCTCCACATCAGCTTGGGGAGGTTCTGTTTCGACCACCCCTGCGACCACAGCGGTCTGGGTCGCCTGGATTGAGATGGCGGTCTGCTGTTTGACTGCATCCAGGTATGCCTGGGTTGCCTGGTCAGCCATGATCGTAGCCTGGATGCTCTGTTCAATTGCCGCCATATCTTCTGCTTCCCCCTGGGATGAGGAAGGCAGCAAACCGCAGGAGCTGACCAGAATGCTCAGGATGAGCAGGATGCTTGGAAAAAATGCCCGCGCTATTCTATTCTTATTTAAGTGATTCTGGAATTGATATCTCATCTCCTTATCTCCTCTGTACGGGTGGAATCTGGGCGGGGTAGAACCCGGCTTGAACGGAATACCCTCAACAGACAAATATGTAAAACTAGCTGTTTTATTATATGATCATTTTTTAGAATTGGACAGGATTTATTGTTTGAAAACGGGTGAGTGACTCTTTGAAGTTCCGCAACGCAACAAACCATCCGAGTGCTAATTATGCATATTTTTGTTTAACAAATAAATTAAAGACGCCAAGTCAGTTATGGTGTAAAAAACCGGTAATAATCGCAGCCGGAGCGCCGGGCGCGCAGTGCCCTGCCATCGAGGATTTGATCGAAAATGATTCTTTCTGGTGACCAGCGGTCCCCAATGCGGAATGAATTTTCATCAAGCTGGTTTAAACCCTGTTCTTCACCGGATGGCCAGGCCAGGATCAAATTTCCTTTGCGCTTGAAGATTCTGAAATTGGAATCCCACGGATTGTGCGAGCGGTAATGACCGCAGAAAGCCCGCCAGCTTGAGGGGGTGTCAAACGAACCCGGACCTAAATATGAATCCGACACAAACCAGCAAGGTCCCCAGAAAACTTCCACAGCCTGCTTATCGGCAGCTATATTATGCGTGAATCCAAAATGAAACAAAAAGCGGTCGTAATCCGGGTGGCTTGTGTAGAATTTATCGTTTCCGCGCGGTTCCAAAGGAATCAAAGTGCCGGCAATCTCCAGCGCCAAGCTGCCGCCGCTGGCTTTAAAAACCAGATTTTCTGGGATCTCTTCCGGCGAGGATCGGGCATCATTCAAAGGAGCCTCAATGCCGCCTATATCTGCTGCGGCTTTTTTATAAACACCAGCATAAGCCAACAGGTCCGCTTCAATGAGCGTGCAGGGATCGGTTGGGGAGGGCAGATCGGGCAAGTTTATTCCAAGCCTGGCAGCCCGCAGGAAATCCAGAATAGGCAGCGCGATCCCAGTTGGATAGGGCTTGGTGAAGAGCAGAATGCAACCCAGATCGTTGTCCTGATCAAGCGAGATATACGCTTCGTAACCTGGCATATCGCCTCCATGGCCGATGTGCGCATAGCCTTCGCGTTCGAAAATTTCCAGACCGTAGCCGTAATACCAGTCTTCATCCTGGCTGATATGGTGGGTAGTCATGAGGTCGAAACTGCTCTTCGATAAAATCCGCTTCCCATCCGCCATTCCAGCGTTGAGCAACATGCGGACGAATTTCGCCATGTCGACGGCAGTTGAAGCGACAGACCCATCGGAGGTATCTGTCTCAAGCCAGGGCGCGGGATAAAGCGGCTGGCTGGGGTGGGTAGGCCGGTCGTCATATAAGGGTTGGTAGCCTTTTGCCATCCGGAGCCGGGCGTGGTGCGTGATTTGCGGGAGCGAGTCGTCCATTTTTATTGGTTCAAGAATTCCGGTGCGCAAAATTTCAGGGTAACTCCGTCCCGCGGCAGCCTCGAGCGCCAACCCGAGCACTTTATAACCAACGTTGGAATAATGAAACCGCTCACCGGGAGGGAAGCCTGTTTCTGTTTCTCTCAGAGCCCAGACTTCGCCCCGCCCGTCGGGGCTAAAATCGGTACCTTCAATGAGCCCGGAAGTATGGCTGAGCAGGTGGTGGATGGTGATCGGGTTGTAACTGGTTTTTACCCGGAACCAGGGTAGATATTCCGCCACCGGGGAGTGCAGGTCGAGCTCACCTCTTTCTACTGCCTGGAGAACCGCGATCGCGGTAAAGGTCTTGCCGATTGAGCCTATTTCAAACAGGTCGGTTGGTGCGATAGGTGTTCGGGTTCCTAGGTCAGAATACCCAAATGTCCCCAGGTGGAGCGTCTCCCTCCGGTCTGTTACAGCCAGAGCCAGCCCCGGTGTTTTGTGGCTTTCCATTTGTTCTTGAATGTACTTGTTTAGGGGGTTTAAATTTAGCACTCGTTTTCTCACGGCATGGTTTTGAATAGGTTGAGGCAGAGGCGCAAAAGGCGCATGGGATTTTTACACTTCTTAGATTAAATTCTGTTGAAATAATTACATTCAATTAAATGTAGCCCTCAGCTTTTAAAATCCCATCAAATGCCCGGTCAGAATCTGCCACAGCTTTAATCTTCCAATCTATCCCAGCCGGGTTAAAAAGCTCTTCGAAGTCAATTCTTACCCGATCGGCGAGAGAATCGCTGGTTGCGCCGTACCAGAACAGCCTGTTTTCAAACGTCATAGCGCGCGGACATCCAATTTGCCCGTAAATCCCGTCCCCGAGCGTGCCAAATTCAAAGGAGGTTGAATAGAATTTTTTCCCAGGGAATTCGTTCTGCTGTAAAGCGTAAACAAAGTCGATCATGTCGCCGTTCACGGCGTAGAATTCCTGCGGATTGGCTGCCACCACCAGCGGGTAATTGAATTTATTAACGAATTCCGCCGAACTTTTTGTTTCAAAAACAGAATTGACCAGGCTCATCTGGTAGCGGGGTCCGTAACCGGTATGCATGTCCAGGTGCACAATTTGGTCATAGGCGCTGAAGGCCTTGCGGTACAGATCCATCAGCGTTTTTGTCTCCTGCTGGTAACCCTCCCCGCCGTAAAACAACCCCCTGGAATAACGGTACTGGCCAAGCAGAATCGCATGCTTAAGCGCCGGGTAGCCTTTGCTAACCAGATGCCCCAATACCTGAGCGTAAAAGGAAATATTGCCGAGGGTAAGACTGGAAACCGGTCTTTGTGGGTTCAACAAATCTGTGTAAATGCTATATTCGGGATTAAACCCTGGGTTAAAAGATCCCTTGTAGAGAAAGTTGCGGTTGAGGTCAACATTATGTTCATTCACCCGCCGGTGGTACTTCATCCCCCAGGGGTTGATACTGTGCACAAAGAGCAGACCTGTGAAAGCTGGATTGAGCCGGGATAGATAACTTTCAATAAAACGCTGCATCATGGCGGAGCCGACATAGCATTCGATGCCGTGCTCACCGGTCGTGAATATCACAACCTTTTCATTCTTTTCCAGCGCATCTGATGATATCCAGTCAATGGTAAGGTCCTCTTCGCAAGGTAGTTTGAAACTGTTTAATCCTGCATTCGGCCAAAAATTCTTGATAATTGACAGATTGCCTCGAAATCGACGGCGAGAGGTTTCGTAGGTATCCGGGAAAAGCCTGGTGATCTCCTGCATGGTTCTCCTCCACCGCTATAACTGCGGTTGGTATGGGTTTAATGAATATTCGATGTATTCTGCCTGGCATGCCCGTCCTCTGCTTATCCAGGCCCGCAGCTCCTCCAAGTGGATGATGATGCTGAAAACAGTCACGGTTTCCAGACCGTGTTTGCAAATTGAAGCCGGGTATCCGGCATGGTCAGCGAGCAATTGTTTAAACAGTTCGGGGGTTAGCTTTCCATAATTCTCCCGCAGCAATCGAACCGCACGATTGTAGCGCATGATCGAATTGCCTATGCTGCCGGGATTTGCCTCAAATCGGTGCATTAAAGGAGACAGGTAGTGATTGGAGTGCGCCAGGAAGTTCTTTTCGATATAAATCGCTTCACAATCCGAAGCTGATCCTTCCATGCAGTATACTTCTCCATTCTTGTCCGCTATAACATTGTTATAACTGGAAGCACGCTGAGGTAGCAGGCAGTGGCCCAGAGCATCGTTCAGGTTCATTGATCCTAAAATGGCGCGCACAACCAGTAAACGCGGCACACCCGGGCGGATATCGTTGTTGTCAAGCTGGTTGCCTGTCAAACTGATGCCTGCCGAGTTGAATCCCGAACTTATGCCAACTGCACCTGCTGAAACTGCAAGAAACTGGGGTTCGTCCTGCGCCTGGATTTTTAACAGGACCAGGTTATCCTCAGATTCAGGCAGCAGGTCATTCGTATGGGCGATCAATGTCGAACCGTCTGCTGTGGCGCCGCCGCGGGCTGCCATATCGGTGCAGCCGCTCCGCCAGGCTGCGGATTCCCACAATTCCTCGCACATAGAAAGGAATATCTCCTCGAAAGAAACCTGCGCTCCTTCAGCGATACCCTCCAGCTCTTGAACATACTGCGGGTAAATATCACGGCTGTATTTAAGATAGAGCTGGCTTTGGTCCAGCATCTCTTGCCAGCTTACACCGGCGATCCGTTCGCGCTGCAGAAGGTCTAAACCGGCTCTGATTTGAGTACGGCATTTACTGCCAATTTGCAATCCCACCTCATAGTGGCTGCCTCTTGCTTTTACCAATGGAATTGCGCTCATTCTCTAATTTTTTTGGTTATATATATGGCTTTACCGTTCAATAAAGTACCATACGATTCTATTGCGCTTGAGCGAGAGCGTCAACTAATTTTCTGTTTGATTTGAAGAATTCTGACAAAAATTCTGTCCTGAAAATCTTTGCAAATGATAGTCATTAACACGTTTTTATGCTAAAATCCAAGAACATTAAAAACCATTAATAGAGATCGGTAACTCTCCGAGGTCGCATTGGAATTTCCCCAAACCGCGATCGATCATTTGAGTAGCTTTATCGAAAGGCAATATCCGATATTAAATGCACCCGGAATCGCAGTTGGACTGACAAACCGCGATGAAACCCTATTATCGGGCGGGTTTGGAACAGTAAACCGGGAGACGGGGGGAGAAATCGGTTCCAAGACACTTTTCCAAATAGGTTCAATAAACAAATCATTCACCAGTATTCTTCTGCTCCAACTGCAGGAAAACGGTCGGCTGAATATTGATGATCCGGTCACCAAGCATTTACCCTGGTTTGAAACCCAATCAGTATACGAGCCTATCACCCTGAAGCACCTTTTGATCCACAAAGCTGGAATTATCAACGGCGGTGACGAAACCCCCTCTGCATACCTGGAAACCTGTAATCTGCGCCATACAAAAAAACTGCTCTGCCCGGGGAGATGTTCCATTATTCGAATAACGGGTACAAGGTGCTGGGAGTCGTGATTGAAACCCTTTTGGGCAAGTGCCTAGCAGAAATCCTGCGCGATCAGTTAATTTTAAAGGGAGAAGTACCCAACCCTATTAATATGCCTGAAGGATGCCGATTCCACCCGCGCTGCCCGATTATGACAGAAGAATGTAAAAGGCACGACCCTCCAGAGATACAGATCACACCCAAGCACAAAGCTGCTTGTTTAAGAATTTAACTGGGTTTCAAAAAGCCGGAAATAAAAATGGAACGATTAAAAATACTCAGTGACGAAGAGGTTGAAAAGTTACACCAGGCTGCAGTGCGCATATTGGGAGAAGTCGGAATTGAACTATCCCATCCAGGTGCCCGGCAATTGTTATTGGATGCGGGTTGTGGAAAAAAAGGCTCGCGCCTGATTTTACCGCCGGAACTGGTCGAACACTCAATCAAGAAATGCCCTGAGCAAGTCAATATTTACGGCAGAAATGGGTCTCGTTTAACCCTGGGCGACGGGTCGCTTTATTTTCACAATCTGGGAGGTGCTCGCGACCTTTATGATGTGACCAGTGGAGAACACCGGTATGCCGTCCTGCAAGACGTGCGCGACAGTACCCGCCTGCTGGACGCCCTGCCGAATTGCACTTCCGTCACGCCATTTTTCACTCCGATTGACGTGCCGGGGGAATTAATGTCTCTGTCGATGTACCGCCACGCCCTTCCCTTCACTACTAAACCGCTGCAGGGTCCCGGTGTGCAAAACGCAGCGGAAGTACGTTATACGACCAGAATGGCTTCAGTGATCGGCCCTCCGGATAAATTTCTCACATTGAGTGTTTCCCCCATCAGCCCGCTGGCTTTCCCGGATCGGGCAGTTGAGGCTATTTTGGAGATCGCTCGGTCCGGGATACCCTTTGCCCCACTGCCTTGCCCGACTGCAGGTACAACAGCCCCTATTTCGCTTGCCGGAGGGGTCGCCCAACAAGCAGCCGAAGTATTGGCTTCAGTTGTGCTGGTGCAACTGGTCAAACCCGGACTGCCGGTGATTTTCTGCGGGCGTTTAGCTGTTATGGAACCCCGGACAGGAAATTCGGTCTGGGGAGGGGTGGAGATAGGTTTGGCATCCGCTGCTACTGTTCAGCTGGGTCACTATTACAAATTGCCAGTAAACGTTTACGGATTTTCAACAAACGCCCACAACCTGGATGTGCAGAATGGTTTCGAACGCGCCCTGAACGCTGTCATCCCTGCACTTGCGGGCGCCGATGAACTGTCAGGTATAGGTGAGATGGAAGCCGGGGCTTTGAGCACGTATACCCAGATGGTGGCAGATGATGAATTTGCAGCAGTAATCCAGCGGGCACGGCGCGGCTTCACTGCAGATGAAGACTCTCTTGCTGTAGATGTGATTGCCAGGGTTATGGATGGTCCGCGCAATTTTCTCAGCCAGACGCACACTATTCGCTATTTGAAAGGCGGAGAATTATTCTTCCCGGCATTTGCTGAACGCGGCAGCTGGGAAACCTGGGAGAAAGGCGGCCGCCTTGGTTTGGCTGAACGCGCGCGGGATGAAGCTGAGCGTATTCTGCGCGAACATCAGGTCGAGCCTTTAGAACAATATCAAATAAAAGAATTAGATGCGCTGATGGCATCCGCTGAAAAGGAGCTGGTAAATCATTGAAATGAAAAAAGAAGATTTCTTGCAGCACCTGCTGGCACTTCCCAGCATCGATGATGACTGTTGGCCGAAGGTCTCTCCTGACGGCTCCTGGATCGCCTGGAACTGGTTTAATGCAGGTCCGGCCGCAGATGTTTATGGAGTCCCTATCGATGGTTCCAAAGCCCCGGTCCGTTTAACCAGCACCAGCCAGGATACCTTTCTGGTTTCCTGGACCCGCGACAGTCAGGCGGTTATCGTTGAACAGGACAATGATGGCGATGAGCGTGTGCAGTTATTCCGGGTGGACCTCCACAACCCGCTCACCATGCACCCACTGACCGAAGCTCACCCCAATTTCTATATCCGAGGCGGCAGCCTGCACCCCCAAAAAAACTGGCTGGTTTATGGCGCCAATGTTCACCCTGAAACCGGTGAGGAGACAGAAGAAACATGGATATACCGCCAGGACCTGGGCAGCGGGGAGCGAACCGCGCTGGCAAAGCCACATAAACCAGCATTTACAATCCCCAAATTGAATTCATTGGGAACGCATATCCTTTATGAGCGCAAAGACTTACATCCCGCCGGGCAGCAAGTCTGGCTGGTGGATATTGAAGGGAATGAAGATCACGAGTTATTTAATTTCGGAGAAAAAGTCAAAACCTTCGCCAATTGGCATCCAGATGGCAAGCGGATACTGGTCCTCACGGAGACTCATACACACCGCAAGCTTGGCATCATGGAATCAGACAGCAACGCTGTAAAATGGCTTATCGATAACCCTGACCGCAATATCAACAGCGCATTTGTACCTGAAAACTGCAAAGATATTGTGGTTATAGAATATAGGCGTGGACGGATAAACTGTTCATTGCTGGATTATCTCCATGGAAAAGAAATTGATCTAACCCCTGAACGAGGGAACCTGATCCCTCTGGCTCCCACACAGGCTGGGCAGTGGGTTGGCTTCTACTACGATGCCCGGCAGCCAGGTGATATCGTCCTTTTTGACCATAAAACCGCCTCGGGCGGTGCGTTTACCAGCCTGACAAAGGTGTGGAGAGGCGCAGGATTGGAACAGAATCAGCTTGCATCCGCTGAAGATTTCAGCTGGCAATCCAGCGATGGGTTGACCATTCACGGCTGGCTTTATCGCCCTCCAGGCAAGGCGCACGGTACAGTAGTCTATGTGCATGGTGGACCAAATTATCACAGCAGTGATTATCTAAACCCGCAAATTCAATATCTGGTGAACCAGGGGTTTAATGTATTCGATCCCAATTACCGAGGCAGTACGGGATATGGATTGCCGTTCAAGCAATCGATACTGGAAGACGGATGGGGCGGGCGAGAGCAGGATGACATCCGCACCGGTATTGAAGCGTTAATAAACGCGGGCATCTCGCACCCGAATAAAATCGGTATCACAGGCACATCTTACGGCGGGTACAGTGCCTGGTGGGCAATCACCCACTTCCCAAAAGAAATCGTAGCTGCAGCAGCACCGATTTGTGGGATGGCCGACCTGGTGGTTGACTATGAAACCACGCGGCCCGATTTACGCCCATTCAGCGCTGAGATGATGGGTGGTACGCCAGAACAAATACCTCAAAAATACCGCCAGCGTTCTCCTTTATATTCCGTACAAGATATCCGGGGTAGGTTATTAATCGTACAAGGTGGTCATGATCCAAACGTGACACCCGAAAATGTTACCGCTGTGGTTAAAGCTCTGGATAAATACAAAATCTCATATGAACTGCTGTTTTTTGAAGATGAAGGACACGGTATCCACAAGGTAAATAATAAGCGCAAACTTTACTTGAAGCTGGCAGACTTCTTTGAAGATGCATTCCTTAATTAATCAAATCGTCTTTTCAACACTACCTGGAAAATGTTTCTCCCATCCTGCAGTAATCCTGACAGCTATTAAATTGCTTCACATAAGCTTACTTGAGGTAACAGAGCTGGCTGCCCTAGGTACCTGCGTATAGATCAATATTATTTTAGTGAGAATTAGAAGGATCGCACTTAATGATGGCAGGTGGCTTGTCTAAGGTTTGAAACATCGTGTAAAATAAGAGTAAATATATCCTTCATAACTATCCAAAATATTCCACATTTTCAGGAGAAACGCACAATGAAAATAGACAAGGAAGCCCGCTATTCGGAAGACCATGAATGGGTGCGGCCGGAAGGCG
>JBJYWI010000159.1:0-4893 GCA_046259385.1 Anaerolineales bacterium | reverse complement strand
AATCCCAGGGAAGGTTCGTCAAACATGAATAGCTTCGGTCCTGCCATCAGACCCCGACCAATAGCCAGCATTTGTTGTTCCCCGCCTGAAAGAGTCCCAGCTAACTGGGTAGATCGGTCATTAAGAATTGGGAAAAGATTATGTACAGAATCCATGCGTTCAGACATGACTGCTTTATCACGCTCAAGATATGCCCCCATTTCTAAATTTTCACGAACAGACATATCAGGAAACAATAATCGCCCTTCCGGAACCTGGACAATACCCTTGGCTACAATCTTGGCAGGATTCTGGTTGCTGATAACATCACCTTCAAAGTTTATCGTCCCTTCCAGTGGTCTCAGTAAACCGGATATAGTTTTCAATAACGTCGTTTTACCGGCGCCGTTAGCACCAATCACAGCCAATAATTCCCCAGGTTTTATGTCGAGGGATACACCATGTAAAACCTCGACATCACCATAAGCAACGTCAATATTATTAACCTTCAACATCAACTTCCACCTCACCAAGATATGCATCGATGACAGCTTTATCCCGTACTATCCGCTTAGGTTCTCCCTCCGCAATCTTTTCGCCGTGATGAATAACCACAATCTGCTCCGCCAGGGACATGATGACCCTCATCACGTGTTCCACCAGCAAAAGCGCAACTCCCTGCTTGCTGACCTGGCGCACTAGCTCAATCATTTCATCCGTTTCAGTCGGTCGTAAACCAGCCATGGCTTCATCCAATAGGATAATTTTAGGATCGGTAGCCAGTGCTTTGGCGACCTCCAGTCTTTTTCGATAAGCAACAGAAAGACTGCCAGCTGTTGTTTCCGATAAATCCCGCATTCCCAGGAATTCAATGATCTCCAACGCTTTCTGGCGGGCTTCACTGCGTTTATTCGTGCGATTATAAGCCCCTACCATAACGTTGTCTCGCACACTTAACTGCGGAAAAGGTTTCACTAATTGAAAGGTGCGAGCTAAGCCAAGTTTGCAGGTCTGGTCAGGCCTAAGCCCATCAATTCTCTGCCCATCGAAAAGAACTTCGCCTTCATCTGGTTTGTAGAACCCGGAAATCATATTAAAAGCTGTTGTTTTCCCAGCACCGTTTGGTCCGATCAAGCCTAATATGTTGCCTTTATCCAATTTCAGACTCAAATCATCTACTGCGACGAGACCGCCAAACCGTTTTGATATTCCATTTACTTCAAGCAGCGCCATCCTAGCTGTCTCCTTGCTCTTCTATCTCATACCTATTGATTAATTTACGGTAAATTGTGTGTAACACACCCGTCACGCCACGCGGCATGAACATAATTGTCAAGATCAAAAATGAACCGTATACGATCAGGCTGCTCCCGGGTCTTCCTTCCGTTAAGATTCCACGCATGATCTCTGCAAAAGGCTTGTTAAGCAACGCGCCGACTACAGGACCCGCCAAACTACCTAATCCACCGATAATCGGCCCCGCCATAACGATTTCAACATTCAATCCTAAATTGAAAACCTGGGGGGGTTCGATGAAAGTCACGTACATCACATAAAAGCCTCCACCAACGCCGGCCATTGCAGCGCCGATGACAACAGCAAGCATCTTATAAAGTGAGGTATTAACGCCCAGGGCTGAAGCAGCATCATCATCTTCTCGGATAGCCAAGAAATATTTCCCCATTTTTGAACGGTATATCCGATATTGAATTACCAATCCAACTGTAACCATTCCCAATCCAATATAGAGATAGGGGGGTTTGTTTGCAAAGATCATTTTGTCGAAAGAGGGTTCAGTCAACCTGAACCACATTCCAACTGCACCGCCAACATAATCCCATTTAAGAAACAGTGTTCTCAAGGCGACCATTAATGCAATTGTGAATAATGCAAAGTAATCCACTTTCAAACCATAACGAAGCGTGATAAACGCAACGATCACTCCGCATAAACCAGCAACTGCTCCTGCAATCAATATGCCTACCCATGGAGAAATTAGGAAGTAGTTGAATAAAACAATAGTCGTGTATGCTCCGATCGCTAAGAAAATGATATGTGCGATAAGCAGCTGTCCGTTAAAGCCAGCGACAATATTCCATGAAATCCCAATAAAAGCATATATTGACGTCAAGATAATAATCCCGAGATAGTAAGTAGAATCAATAAATAAAGGAGCCAGCGCCAGCAATCCCACCAGGACAAAACAGATCAGCATTTGAGTGCGGTCCCAATCGAAAAATATTTCTCTCAACCAGTTTCGATATGAACCTTTTGTGGTAATTACAGCATTTTTTGTGGTCATGGACGCTTCCTCCCGAATAGTCCGGCTGGTCTAAACAGCAAAATGAGGATAAAAATCATCATGCTAGCGATGATTTTTACATCCCCTCCGAGGTAAAAACCGGCGAATGCTTCAACCACACCGATGATCAAACCACCTAAAAATGCTCCAATAAAGTTGCCCATTGTGCCCAATACAACAACTACGAACGCAATCACTGAATAACCCTGACCCATTGTGGGGATCATAGTATGGTTAGGCGCAAGAAGGACCCCTGCAACTGCTGTGATTCCCGCGCCAATCCCAAAGGTCAAATAGTAAATATAGTTAACATTTATTCCCATTAGACGGGCTGCATCACGAGATTGGGATACAGCGCGAATCGCCCTTCCTGTTCGAGTGTACTGCAGGAAAAGATATAACAATCCTGATATCAGCATTGAGGCAAAGAAAGCGATTAATCTGGGGATGCTGAACCGCAAGCCGAATGCGGTTAATACTTCCGTTTCGTACGATACGTGGATTGATTTCGGATCCGCGCTGAAAAAGAACTGGGCCAATCCCATAAGCAGGGTGGATACGCCTACGAGCAGGATAATCTGGTTTAGCGGGTGAGCGTCAAGCACACGTTGGACAAGCCCTCGTTGGATCATTACACCCAATCCAAAAACTAGCAGTAATGCAACGGGTATAACCAAATATGGATCAACTCCAAAAAGGGTAAATGCCCAGAAGGCGACATAAATTCCCAGCATCAAGAATTCACCATGGGCAAAATTAACGATTATCATGACCCCATAAATTAGTGTCAAACCTACAGCTACCAATGAGTAAATCCCTCCGGTAAATAAGCCGTTGACAATGATTTGAAAGAATATTTCCGGGCTCAAATAAACCTCCTGACTTTACAAATTTTTATCTACTGAGCAAGAACTGCCTGAAACCCTGCAGCGATACAGCTAATACAAGCACCAATCCCTGCATTGCGAGCTGCCAGTTTATTGATAAGCCAAGCACTACCACCAGATTTAATAGTAAAACCAATAGTGCAACGCCGGCAGCAGTTCCAAAAAGATTGCCTCGGCCGCCTGTAAATGTTGTGCCACCAACAATAGCAGCCGCTATCGAATTCATGTTGTAATCTGCACCAAGCCGAAGATCCACGTAACCTATATATCCACTCAATAAAAGCCCTCCAAGTATTGCCAATACCGAACAAATCGTATGCGCTGCAATCATGACCCAATCAACATTAATACCAGCATAACGTGAAGAAAAAGGATTGCCTCCCACAGCATATATCCATCTGCCGAAGCGGGTATATTTCAAAATAAAGATGAAGATGATGTTTACGATAAGCCAAACAATCAAGGCTGCTGGAATAAAACCAACTGGCTCGATACTGATTGTGCGAAGCAGGTCCGGAACCGTTCCACTCGCCTGGCCTTTTGAGTAGGCTAGCCTCGCCCCCTGGATAAACACCAACATGCCGAATGTAGCAACAAACGGCGGCACCCCGCGCTTGGTTATCAATATGCCATTTATGAGACCAATGGCTGCAGCAATTGCCAATGCTTGAATCAGGGATATTAAGATCGAATTACCAGCTTCTGTCTGGACCACAATCACCGCACCAAGAGCCAGTACTGCGCTTACGGAGAGGTCAATCGAGCGAACCAATAAGACCAAGGTTTGTCCTACTGCGACAATACCTAAAACAGCAAACTGAATCGCAACAGTCCTGAGGTTGGTAGGATTGTAAAATGCAGGAGCATAAATAGCAGCCAGTATCAAAACGATACAAATCATAATCGGAGCAGCCCATTGACCGGCTAGATCAACTGCATTCACAAAACGCGGCGTCGGTCTGAATCCAGAGAAACGGGCACCCAACCACTTTGAACGGGAGATTGTAGTTTTCATCCTGACCTCACAGTCCTAGGTGACCTGTAAGCAGCTACGGCTATGAGCACAACCAATCCTAACAACAGCTGCTGGTAATATATGTTCACCTGCAGAAGATTGAAAACATTCGCTAATATTGTCAATAGAAGCACCCCGCCTAACGTTCCAATCATGGAACCTCTGCCGCCATAGAGGCTAATTCCTCCAACTGCAACCGCAACGATTGACTGAAAAGTCATCCCTTCTGCTGTGCCGGGGTCGCCGACACCCATTCGAGATAAAACAAAAAGTCCTGCAATTGCAGCAAAGAAACCGCTGAGTACATATACCCATACAAGAGTTCTGTTCACCCTGATGGCAGAAAGCCTGGCTATACGCGGAGAGCCTCCCACAGCGTAAATCGCCCGCCCTAATTCTGTCCGGGTAGTGAACAACCATACTAAGAACCAAATAAAAGCCATAACGATGACATTCACAGCAATAATGCCAATTTTGGTGTTGTAAATAGTTAAGAATTCCTTGGGCACACCCCTTATCGGGGTGGTGGATATTGCTAAATTTACCCCACGCAAAATAAATGCTACCCCGAAGGTGATAATAAAGGGATTGGCGTGTGTCCGGGTTATCAGCAAACCATTTATCCCACCGATAACTACTCCAATAATGATACCCAGCAATATCAAAGGAAATATAAAACTTAGTGAACTTGCTGAGATGGCAAATTCGAT
>JBJYWI010000158.1:63380-66923 GCA_046259385.1 Anaerolineales bacterium | reverse complement strand
GCAAATTGGTCTTATATAGATTGGCATTTGTTAAGTTGGTTTCGCTCAAGTTTGCTCCAATTAAGTTTGCCCTGGTCAGCTTCGTGCCGTTTAAATTGGCATTGCTAAGATCGACATATGCCATTTCAGCTTGATGAAAATCAATAAAACTCAGATCTGCTTCTATCAAGTCTGCGCCTTGAAACTGAGCACGGATAAGCGCGATTCCGCGCAAGGTCCCATCTGTTAGCCATCCGCGAATCCGCATTTCCTCAATCGCCATGAGAGCGGTTTTATTATCAGTGCTGCGCACTTTATTTATTAATTCTAATTTGGTAAACATCTCTGCCTCCTTCTATGTAAGATTTTCAGGTTTTCCTCCTCAATCACATTGATTTTGATTGATCGGACCATCATTTATCATCAATATAATGAACCTAAGTAACAAAAACGGTGCTAAGCGGGTGACAATTTGGTAACAATAAGCGGCTTTTTTCAATCTTATGTGTTTCATCAATTCCCTTACGGAAGAAATTTAGGTTATACTTTTGTTGATGCTCGCTCTTTTCGTCGAATAAATTGAAAAAGTGATGCCTTCTTTCCCCAAAATAATTTCTACACGTTTGACAACCCGTCTGATCACTGCATTTATATTAGCAATTGTGATAACTGCTTTTGTTGCTGCGGTTCCAGCTTACTTACTTCTGCGTAATGAACTCCAGAACCAGACGGTTGCGCTTCTAAGCGATGGAGTATTTGTTACGAAAACGCTCATGGAAGTCGACAAAACGCGCTTAATTGAGACAGCTAACCTGGCGGCTGAACGTCCTTCGCTCCATAACCTCCTTGGGGATGACGACAGGGAAGGTTTATCAGAATATCTGGGTGAATTTAAGAAGGGTGCTGGTCTCGATTTTTATTTCGTCAGAAATAGCGCTGGTGAATTTATTGCAGGTGATTTTTTCAGTGATTCTTGTTTGCCCATTCAACCGGTTGGAGCGGCGGTATTTTACTCACCAGCCTGTTTGACCCCACAGATTGTTATGCTTACCTCGCAAGAGGTCAGGGGAGACTTGGAAGACCTTTTTTATATTACTGTGGGGAAAAAAATTGACAATAATTATGCAGTTCAATTGGCAAAGGAAACAGGTTTCGAACAGAACTTTATTGTTGATCAAATTATTGTTGCCACAAGTATCAATGAACTATCTGGCTCTCCCGCATCTCCAAGAGGAGACAACCTCGAAAACACCGGAATCAACCAGATCAACTTAAAAACCATTAACGGCAATCATTATTATTCAACTTTTCAAAAACTGAGCAACGACATAGGGGAAAAGTTGATCATTAATGAGGTTGTCCTTCAGGTCGAAAGCTTGTACAGAGCGAATCAAAGAGCACTTTTATTTATCATATCAAGCGCATTTTTAATTGCACTTGCTGGTTCAATAGTGGGAGTGCTTTTTGCTAGAAACTTAATCAAACCATTAAATGAATTGACTTCTGCTGCTCGAAATATCAGTACAGGAGATTTTTCTTCCCCTATCCCTATCCCGCAAGAGCCATATGAAATTTCAATATTGGCAGCGGCTTTTGAGGAAAGCAGATCAAATACCCTCCAGTATATGGATGAATTATCGCGCGCAAAGGCATGGTCCGAAACGGTTATTCGATCCATTTCAGAAGCTATAGTAACTTACGACGATCAATTTACCATCACCTCGTTTAACAGGAGCGCCCAGGAAATAACAGGTTGGTTAAGCGAGGAAGCAAACGGAAAACCATTGGATGAGATATTGCGCTTACCTGAAAAAGATGGGGTTTTTTCGTTGCTTATACCTCCAATCGGCGGAAAAACGCAGATTGAATTATTAACACGAACAGGTCGTAGAACCAGTTTTGAAGTGACGGTTGCTCAATTGATCCCTGCAAGCGATGAAGCATTTCAAACAGCCCTGGTGATGCGTGATATTACCGAAGAAGAAGCCACAAAGAGCCTGCAATCATATTTTTTAGCAAATATTTCTCACGAATTCCGCACACCTCTCTCAGCATTAAACGCCTCAGTTGAGCTGATGTTGGATGAAATTGAATTATTAAACAAATCTGAGATCAATGAATTGCTGAATTCAATTCACAGAAGCGTGACCGGGCTGCAAACCCTTATTGACAATCTGTTGGAGAGCACTCGCATTCAAGCTGGAAGGTATCATATCCTCCGCCAGCTGATTGAATTCGGCGATGTGGTAAAGGAAGCAACTCGGATTATGAAACCGCTGCTTGAGCGACGTCGCCAGGAATTAATTATTAAGCAATCTGACCCTGACCAGGTTGTATTGATTGACCCCACTCGAATGACACAGGTACTGGTGAATTTGCTATCGAATGCAAGTAAATACAGCCCAATGGATTCTTCTATTGAACTGATTATCTCCAAAGTAAATGCAAGTTCATTGGAAGTTCAAGTGGCGGATCGGGGCATTGGCATATCACCAACTGATGTTGATAACATTTTTCGGCGTTTTGTTCGCCTCAGTGACCAAGACGGAGCCCAATATGGTATCGGTTTAGGATTATCTGTTGTTAAGGCTATTATTGATGAGCATCACGGTGAAGTAGGCGTAAGAACCAACCCTGGAGGAGGTTCGATTTTTTGGTTTAGAATACCAATTAATGGGAACAATGCATGAAAGTACTGGTTGTTGATGATGATCTAGATCTTGCTGATGTTGTTTCATTCACATTACGTCGAGCTGGTTATGAGACCTTGATGGCATACGATGGTCAAACTGCTCTTGACCGTTGGCGGACTGAATCGCCGGATTTAATTATCTTGGATGTAAATCTCCCTAAATTAGATGGGACAAAAGTATGTGTGAAAATCCGTCAAAAATCTGACACACCGATCATTATGTTGACAGTGCGCGGCGATGAAGATGACATTGTGCGTGGTTTAGAGATTGGAGCGGATGACTATATTGTCAAACCTTTCAGCCCCCGCCAGCTGGTGGCACGTGTAGAAGCAGTATTAAGGCGATCAGGTTCTCCTCATGTCGCTTCAAGTCCGATCACAGTTGATAATCTGACTTTAGATCCAATGCGGCATGAGGTTAGCTTAAGTGGAAAACTTGTAGCTCACCTGACACCGCTTGAGACGAGATTGCTTGAAACCTTGATGATTAATAAGAATCAGGTTTTACTTTCCGACAATTTAATTGATAATATTTGGGGCCCGGAAGGGGGTGACCGTGCGATGTTGAAACAATTGGTTTACCGGGTGAGACGTAAGATAGAAAAGGATCCGTCACATCCAAAGTTCCTTCAAACAGTTCCTGGCGTGGGATATACATTCAAGTCCTGAAAACTTGAGATTTCTATTTGTAATCAAGTTGTGAGTGAGGGGAAATATAAATTCTACAGGATACAATTTTTTACGCCAGAATTTATTTCCTGAGTCCGGAAAAAAATTTTTCAATGGATGCGAGACCCAGTGATGCCATTGCCATGGCCCTTCGATTCAAAGCGCCCATCTATGTCGATGACAAAGTAATTAATGCCTTTAAA
>JBJYWI010000158.1:0-63370 GCA_046259385.1 Anaerolineales bacterium | reverse complement strand
TTTCACTACCAACACAGGGCGATCTGATTGTTTCAAAATTCTACGCGCCAAATTTTCAAGAAGAAACCGGCGCAAATTTTTTTCTACATGAGCTCCAATGACGATCAGATCGTAATCTCCTTTGCGAGCTTCGGAAAGTATTTCATCAACGACCAAGCCATGAACTACCAGCGGCTTCGGGTGAATTCCAGGTTGATCTAATAATTGAATATCTCTATCAAGCAATTCACCCTCTGGTGTATGCGCTTCCAAGAGTTCGTCAAAACCCGCCCGCAGTTGCTTGCCAGCCACACCTGGTCCGGCGCTGATTTGAGACATAACATGGATTACCGTGACATCTTCATGTCCACCGAGGGTATCGACAAGCAGTGCAGTAAATTTGCTGAGAGTTGACGATCTTCCCGCACCACTGTCACATAATAAGATTCTTCGAATTGGTCTGCAGGGACCTTTTGCGATCATAACTGGGCATGGAACTTTATTGATAATATGAGGTGTTCCGGTTCCCAGGAAAATACGGGAAAAGTTGATTGGTATCTCAGCTGTAATCAATAAATCAAATTGGCCTTTTTCCGTCTCCTTTATAATTTCGTCTGCGGCATTACCTGTTCTGACAATGCTTGTTATATTGGGGACTTTCAATATTTCTTGAGCAATTTCTGAAAAACCCCCAAGTGATCGATTTTGTTGTTCGGACTCGTTCTTCACAATGTGCAATATCGTTGGAGATTCTCCCGCACTTTCAACAAACTGGGCACTAAAACAAAGGATTTTTCGGTATTGTTCGAGGCTGTTTATGGCGATTAATAATTTCATGATGGTTTAAAACCTAATTAAATCACAAATAAGATTAATGGTGTAATAAGAATGGTGAACATGAAGATAGTAAGATTGCTGTTAGTAGCGGTTACCCAATCTGAAAAATTGAGTAAAGAGCGATGGTATTTTTGGTAGAAGACAATCAATATAGCCATAGAGATTATTGTAACGCTGATCATTTCGACAACAACGATTGTGAAAGCGGTTGGGTCCTGTAGCAGTACAGCTGCCAGCAGCGTGTCGATAAATGTTGTAATATTTGCACCCATAATATAAGGTATTACATTCTCTCTTCGTACAAATCCTCGTTGACTTAATGGAACCAATAAACTGAGCGAAATACTTACTGACATAGAGATCATTGTCACCATTGCGCCCATAATAAACATTACGATCGGACGGTAAACCAAGCGCGAAACCCAACCTATCTGGCTTTCCTTTAATGTCATTTGAGGGAGGCATTTATCAAACAGGTTCAAACTGACCACAATAACACCCAGACCGGTCAAAAAAATTGCCCAGGGCGGAAGAAATCTTGTTAAAAGGCTTTCCACCGGATAAATTGCGCCTTCGAGAAAGGAATTGATCATAATACTGCTATTAAACTGAATATTATCTAGTCCCCCTGTGTTTAATAAAATGATCCCAAGCATTAAACCGGGAAGATAAGTGGTTGCGGTAACCGTTAGAGAAAGAATACCCATGCTCAAACTAGTAGCTCGATCCCGACCTCGCAGCACATAAATAAACCCGATGAATAGAACGATAAAACTTGCTCCTAATCGGCTTCCTGTAATCATAGTAAATGTGCCGTATTCATTGATCAAACCAGCATCGAAGAATGTTAACCCGACAGCTGCGACAGGGGACCCGCTCAATATCAGGTAAGAAAATAACCAGCCGAACCCAAGGCTTTTTATTGGGTTGGAAATAATACCCAGATCTCGGATAAAAGGAGTAATACCGCGTGCCCCAGCCTTCATGAGGTTGATTGCCAGTACAAAAAGATATAAGCTGAAACTGAAAAGGAAAATTTTCCCAAGTCGAATTGGAATCCGCCAGGTAGGTTTTGCCTCAGTCTCAACTATCAGTTCGGAGACAGGGAGTACAGCCTCAAAGCTTTCAGTTATCTTTTGTCCAGATGGTCTTTCGACTTGGTTTAACTCAGTGCTGGGTGGATTATCCAAGGGTTATTCTCCAGAATCTAACAAAGTCAGATTCAAACCCAAATCATGCTTCTGAGCAAATTCCTGTTCCCATATTCTTTCTACTAATTGAGTATAAGCCTGTGTCCATCCACCTATTTCATCAATTGTGAACGGTCGAATTATTGCTGGGAAATCCCCATACGGGAATGTAGCAGGCCGCATGTTATATTTGGCGAAGATTTGTTGACTTTCTTTGCTTAGGAGATAATCCATGAACGCATTCACAGCTTTATTCTCACTCTGATTGACGTTTTCATCAATGATGACTGCAACATTTTCGGTATTAATTGTAGTGTTCGGTAAAACGACCTCAATGAGCGCTCCACGCTCCTGAGCCAGGCGAGCATCCTGTTCGTAGGTTATTAAGACATCTCCGGCACCCAATTCAAAAAGGGAAATAATTGACCGGGCAGAATCACCGAGCAATTTCACATTGTTCCAGATTGTTAGCATTTGCTCTTTGGCTACTTCCGGATCATTTGTTTCAATTAATGCGCTTCCATATTCAGCAAGAAGGGACCATTCTCCAGCACCCGAAGAGCGCGGATCAGCATGTACAAGCTGGATATCCGGTCTCATTAAATCCGCAAATCCCGAAATATGATGGGGATTGCCCGGCCGAGTTACGATAACCATCGGTGAGTAACCCACAATAATGGGTTCGGTTTTTGAATTAACCATTCGTCCAATTTTCAGCCACCTCACATGACGGATATTGCTGAATATCGCGATATCAGCAGGGGCGCCCAGGTCAATTTGTCCGGCCAATGAAGCAGATGGGCCAAAAACTGCCTCCACTTCGATTTCCTGCCCGGTTTCGGCTTCCCATACCCGCTCGAAAGCCGGAATTATTCCTTCGGTAAGAACTTCCTTCTGGGTGCTGAAAGCAAACACGATCAGTTTAATTGGCGGGTGTGCATTAGCGATGATTGCCTCTCGCCCATAATAAATAATCACAAGGACCAGCGCTGTGAATAATACTCCACCGAATATGCGGGGCCAGTTTTTCCTATTGATAGATAGTGACCATTTGGTTTTCATCTTGGCTTCCTTCAGATTAACCTAACCAATATCTCCGGCTAAATAAGCGTGAGTCCGTTCATCTTTAGGCACAAAAAAGATTTGAGATGCTGGACCATATTCGATTAACTCTCCCATCCAGAGAAAAATCACATGATCTGCCAGGCGGCGAGCCTGCCTGAGCAGGTGTGTGACCAAAACGATGGTGGTTTTCTCTTTCAGATTTTTTAAGAGCTCTTCAATATTTTGCGCTGATATTGGATCCAAAGCAGAGGTAGGCTCGTCACACAACAGCACTTCCGGTTCCACAGCTAAAGCTCGGGCGAGGCACAGGCGTTGCTGTTGGCCTGTAGAAAGCCGCGATGCTGATGACCAAAGTCGATTTTTGACTTCATCCCACAGGCCGGCTGTACGCAAAAAACGTTCCACATACTTATCCAGATTACGTCCATTTCCTTTATCCAGGACGGTGTTGAGACCGTGAATGCGACGTCCGAATGCAACGTTTTCATAAATTGACATTGGAAGGGGATATGGTTTTGGAGCTAACATACCTACTCTTGTGCGAATTTCGGTTACATCCACACCCGGGCTGTAGATGTTAACGCCATTCAGCCATACACTTCCCGCGACCCGAATTCCATCCTGCTCTTCATGTAGCCGGTTGAGACACTTCAGAAGAGTTGTCTTGCCGCATCCGGAAGGTCCGATAACTGCGGTTATCTCATTTTTTGGAATTTCCACTGAAATATTTTTCAATGCCTGTTCGTTGCCGTACCAGACGTTTAGGTCTTGAATCTTTATATGCGGACTAATCTTATCCATTGTTTTTTATCGCAGGATATGAGTTGTATATCGGCTGGTAATCCACCGAGAGGTCAGGCTGAGAAAAAGGATAATAAATGTCAGAACCAGCGCTGAAGCGTAGGCTCTTTCCTGAACAGTTGGGAAAGGAGTATTAAGCTGGAAGAAAACTGCCAGTGGCAATGAGGCAGCAGGATGGAACAGCGAACCGGGCAAACGATCTGTGTAACCAGCAGTAAACAAAACCGAAGCGGCATCTCCAATACCTCTCCCAAAAGCAAGCAATACTGCGGTCAGCAACCCAGGGGCTGTTTGGTAAATCAATACTCTAAGGGCAGTTTCATATCTGGTAGCCCCAAGGGAATACGAGGCTTCTTTTAAAGCGCCAGGGACCATGGCGATAGCTTCATCCATTCCCCTTATCATGATTGGTAATTCAAGCAGCGCTAGGGTGAGAATACCTCCTAGCAGGGAAGCCCTCATCCCTAGCCAGAGCAATATTATGAAACCAAAGGCTCCATATACAATACTGGGCACACCCCACAATACATCCAATGCCAAACGAATCCATTCAGCTTGACGTGTGCGGTTTATGTAAACCTGCAAGTAAATAGCGATAGGCAGGCTTAATAGGATTGCGAGCAGTGTTGCCCCTATTGCCAAGTATAGGGAACCGACAATCGCATTCAGGATGCCTCCTTCCTGGCCAAGATAGTAACCTCCCTGGGGTGTCTGTGTAAGCATGGCAAAATTCAAAGCTGGTAAACCTCGCCATATCACTGTGGACAGTATTAAACCCAAGGTGCCGAGCACAGATGCAGCAGAAAAGATCATTAAACCCTTGAAGAAACCTTCTTCGATTTTCGGTGAAAAGACCTTCAATTGATCTCTCCTAATCAAGCTTAACTATTTGAACAAGAACCAGTCTTGAGAACAGGTTGAAAACAAGAATTATTATTAAAAGGATTAAAGCCCCTGTTAAGAGCGCCGAATCATATAATGGTATTGACATCATCTCCCCATAATTATTGGCGATTAGGGCGGTCAATGGATAAACTGGGTCAAATATGGATCTGGGAATCAAGGGTACGTTGCCAGCAACCATCATAACTGCCATTGTTTCACCAAATGCTCTTGAGAATCCAAGCATAACGGCAGCGACAACTCCCAGCCAGGCACGGCGCAATACCACGCGTCGGGTTGTTTGCCAATGGGTAGCACCGAGCGTTAAGGATGCTTCTCTCAAACCTTGTGGAACAGCGCTTATCACCTCTTCAGCTAAAGCGATAATGATGGGAAAGACCATCACTGCCAGCACAATACCGCCTGCCATCAAGCTGTAACCTGAAGGATTGTTATTTTGGAATAGTGGCAGGAAGCCTAACCATTTGTCGATCGCTGGACCGAGGTAATTTCTGATAAATGGCACAATTGTAAGGGTGCCCCATACCCCAAAAACCACCGAAGGTATTCCAGCCAAAATATCAATGAAAGATTTAATAGTATTCCGGATTCGTGTTGGAGAGTACTCGGCGAGATAAATAGCAGTAAAAACGGAGGGCGGCACAGAAAGGAGCATTGCCAGCCCAGTCACCCATAGAGTGCCTATTATGAATGGGTAAAAGCCAAAGGCGTTTTTCGTTGGGTGCCAGTTTTTTGAAAGCAGCAATTCCCCGAGAGGTATTGTCTTAAGAATTGGTAAGGCGCGCACAAATAGGGCAACGAAGAGTAATGGCACCAGCATTACGGCAAGAAGTGTTAAAAATCCCATCAATCTTTTCGCCAGCTGGTTCTTGCTTTTACGCCTTTTTTGGTAAAGGCTGGCTAGTTCTTTACTGGTTGTTTCGGCTGTCATATCAGTTGAGTTTGCCAAGTTCCTCATCCAATTTATCTTTCGGCAGGGCGATATAGCCAGAATCATCAACAAATTTCTGACCGTCGCTCAATATCCAGATGAGGAAATCTTTCACCAGACCAGTTGGTTCCCCGTTTGTTACCAGATTTAATTCACGGGCAGGGGGAGAAGGGTAATAACCTGAAGCGACTGCCATAACTGCATCTTCTTTGGATTCAAATACCTCACTTGGATCCGCAATTCTATTGTTGTTTATATCAACAGGTATAAGACGAACCCCCTCTACTGGTTTTCCGGTTTCCATGTCGAAGATATAATTTAAGTTGTTATAACCAATACCAAGGGGATCCTTGATCACTGCATCTAAAAGCCCCGGGTCTCCATAAACCCCAACACCTAACAGGTCTTCCTGTGTTCCCCCCAGGTAATCAGCCCAAGTTGCGGCTGCACCACATGCGTCGGATCGAGTAAAAATATGAATCGAGTCGGTCATTTCAGGTTGCTCCACCACAGCCTCCCAGGTTGTCACTTCTCCGGTAATGAATATATTGATAAACATCTCGCGGGTTGCACCTTGTTGGTTAAGAGTTTTCCATACCGGATTGTTTTCATTTATGGTGGGGAAAACCGCATCCTTTGTGACGGAAACCCAGAAAGCGCCATTAGCTATCTCTTCTGGATGGATTTCTCTGGAGACCATTCCAATATCGACGGCTCCTGCTAAAGCATCTGCCATACCCTTTCCTGCTCCTCCGGCAGAAATATCAAACATAACATCTGGGTAAATATCTTGGTATTCTTCGCTCCACCGGATCATCATAGGGTAAAGCGCCCAGGCTCCTGAAATGCTGATAGTGCCTTTCTTTTCGCCGGCATTTTGTACATTGGAATTTGGCGCCTGGCAGGAGTTCATCACCAAGATAGCTACAACAAGTAATGCAAAAATTGATTGTTTGTTTAAATTCTTCATTTAGTATTTACACTCCGGAACGAAATTTTTTGAGTTGAGCCCGGGATGAATTCCAAGATTCCCTGACTTTTAAAAACTGACCAATTAAAAAGAGAAACCACATGCCAACCTGAATACTTGGAATGAGAATCAGTCTTCATTGAATCCACTATCCAAATTTCAAAGTGATATGCCCTTAAAAATGACCACTGTGTTTATTAGAAACACAAATTAATTTTGCTGGCTTCACCTTCGCTTTATTATCGGGAATGAAGTTTTTCTATAAACCTGGCTCTTGATTCCATTTCTGCAAGCTTTAAAGAAACATGAGTACAGGCATCTATCATTATTCTTTTTGCTTGATCTAGAGGCAGCATCCTGATAATTTCCATTTGGAAGCCCCTGTCAGCAAGATAATCTTGCAAGTATTTCCACTCGAGGGATGAATGTAGCCTCATTGAATTGGCATCTGCAGAAGCTAACGGGGACATTGATCACCTCCTTTTTATGTGAAAATAGTGTTTTTGTTTAAGTTTCCTTTGACCTTCAGGGTTCTGATAACTGATTTCTGTAATATAAATTTAGCAGATACGGGTGATAAACCTTGTAACAGACATGTAACAGACTTGTAACAAATAAAATACCCGGAAAAGATGATGGTGTGGAGTCCTCCAGGCGTTTGCCATTCAATTTCAGTTTCCGCTATTTCAACTAAAAGCTAATAAATAATACATAAAATTCCCCCGATATTCTTTTATCATTCCCGCCAATTTGTTGCTTTTTTAAATCATATTCCCCACATTGAATCCTTCCTGAATAGCATTTATTGCTTTACGTGGTTCAACTGCATCGCCGATAACATGGACCTCCAGTTCGGAATTTTGGAATGCATCCGGTAGCTCCCGATTTGCACAAACCCCAATTGCAATAACGATGGTCTCAAATGGCAATTCAACTTCACGATGCGCCTGCTGAACGATGACAGAATCCTTTTCTATACGTATTACTTTTGTTCTTGTAAAAATATCAACTTCCGCTTCCTTCAACCTTTTGATAAGCATTGTTTTCGCAAGGATATCCATATCACCCCCGATATCTTCCAGCATTTCAACCAGAGTAACCTTAAGATCCATGGAAGCCAGAAAATCAGCTGTCTCAAGACCTACCATTCCACCACCGATAACAAAGGCTGTTCTGGAATTCACGCTTGCGGCGCCATCCAGTACATCAGTAGCTAGAAGCCAATTTGAGTCTTCCAATCCAGGAAAGTGGGTTTCTAATGGAATTCCACCGGTTGCCAGGATGATTACATCTGATTGGGTGTTTTTCAACATTTCTTTGGTTACCCGGGTGCCCAAGTGAATATCCACACCGACGCGACCCGCTATTAATTCCTTTTGTTGGACGATATCAAGGAATTCTTCTTTATGAGGCGCTTTGGCCGCCAGGTTGAACTGACCTCCCACACGATTCTCTTGCTCGTACAGTGTGACTTTGTGACCCCTTTGGGCTGCCACAGTTGCTGATTCCAACCCAGCCAGTCCAGCCCCAACAACCACAATTTCTTTGGGCTGGTCACTGGGTTCTATTTTTAAATCATGCTCATGTCCAGTGAGGGGATTGAATACACATCCAGTGCCTACGCCTTTCCGCAATTGGGCTAAACATCCCTGATGGCATGCTGCGCAGAGCAAAATTGCCTGCTCGTCGCCCTTCTCCGTCTTGCGCACCCAGTCGGGATCCGCTAGAAGCGGGCGTCCCAACCCGATCAAATCAGCCTGACCATCAAGCAGGGCTTGCCGGGCAATTTCCGGAGTGCGTATGCGACCTGCCACAATCACCGGCAGGTCTGTAGTTTCGCGGATACGAGCTGACATCGGAAGCAAATTATGCTTTGGGGTTCCGGTTGGGTATAAACAGAAAGGAACCGATTCACACATTGTGCCGGAGGTGATACTTAAGGCATTCGCCCCGGCATGTTCAAGTCTTTTCGCCAGGTTGAGTGCATCCGCAATTTCCAGTCCGCCTTCAACATAGTCAGTTGCGTTCATCCTCACGATAATCGGAAAATTATCACCGACCTGGGATCTGACAATATCCATGATCTCAGAGCCGAATCGAAACCTGTTCTCAAATGATCCGCCGTATTTGTCCTTACGCCGGTTAGTGTGGGGTGATAGGAATTGGTGAATCAAATATCCGTGGCTGAACGGAATTTCAATTGCATCGAATCCGGAATGCCGGATGCGATGGGCAGCTTTCCCGAATGCGAATTCTATCTGTTCAATTTCATCAAGCCTGAGAGCACGCGGCATTACCTGGTTTGATGGGCATAGGACTTCAGAGGCGGATACCAGGTCCTCAGCTGCAATTAATTTAGGATTCGCTGCTCGACCGGCATGGTTAATATGTGCCATGACAAGCCCCCCGGCTGCATGCACGGAATCAGTCAGGTTTTTCAAGCCTGGTATCAATGCGTCTTCATGCACACCCAGTTGAGTGGGAATTTCACGACCGTTTGGGTGGATAAATAGCGGTTCGGTTGTAATCAGCCCAACCCCCCCGATTGCGCGACGTATGTAGAATGCTTTGTGGCGATCTGTTACTTCACCGCTGAGATTGCTGTACCCCAGTTTGACAGTTGTCATTACTATTCGGTTGGGCAGTGCCAGTCCGGGGAGTTGGAGAGGTTGCAAGAATATATCTTTTTCCATTAATTATCCTTTTGCCAGAAGATCAAGGTAAGTAATCTAACAAATTTGAAGTAAAAATATGTGAAATTTAGTTCTCGATAGTCTTTCATCCCTGCAAAATGGTTATTGTTGTGATTTACCTTTCTGATCTTCCAAAGCGCTACAGTTGTATTAAAAGAGCATTGGATGTTTTTTAATCACTGTGTCTGTATAAGCAATTCAAATTCATTGCATATCAGGATTGGTTTCACACCTTAATAACTTGAATACGCCTTTAGTTCTTGAGATTGTAATTAATTGAATGATCTACAATTTGGAGCTGCAGCTTCCAATACGGACCTGCAGGGGAACAACAACCGGTTAAGCTCCTTGGCTTTTTGCGTTTCTTACAAATGCGCGGAATATATCACTCTCTGTGATAATCCCCACTAATTTATCGTCATCTATAACCGGAAGGGTGCTGATGTTTTTCTTCATCATTATTTCCGCCGCATCGATTAAAGTAGCGTTTGCAGCGATAGTTTTGGGGTTTTTTGTCATAATTTGACTGATCGTCATCTTACAAAGCTGATCACTCGCTCTAACAAAATCAAAGCCTAAAGCTGTTGGAGGTTTTGCGTGGCGAATATCATCCAGGGTGATGATTCCTACGAGTACGTCTCTATCCATCACTATAAGCCGTCTGATATTATTTTTCATCATTATCCAATATGCTTCAGGCAAAGTAGTATTGCTGCTGGCTGTAACCGGGTTGAGTGTCATCCAATCTTTAACCAAATTATTTTTCATTTTAAACTCCAATGATATTCTGGCAATCAGCCCTCAAGACTTACCGAAACAGGTACACGCATATGATTGCCGTATTCATCTTCCCGGATCTGGTACAGGTCTTCTAATTTCTCGAGACGATCAATAAACAAAACCCCGTTTAAATGATCTATTTCATGATGTACAACCACTGCATCGAAATCTTCAAAAATCCTTTCAAAAGTTTTTCCGTTCTCATCCAATCCTTTGACGCGCAGGAAGTGGGGGCGGATAGTATCGGCGAACAAACCCGGAAAACTAAGACAGCCATCAAAATCGCGTTTTTCCTGCCTGGCTTCGATAATTTCTGGATTGATCAGGGCAATCGGGGGATCTGGTTCCTGGTTCGTTTGAGGTCCGCCGCCAAGACGCACAACAATGACCCGCAAATGCCTGTTTATCTGGGGGGCAGCCAGACCAATGCCGTGAGGGTGAGCGTTTAGCGTGTCTTTTAGATCATCAGCGAGTTTTCTGACGCGTTTGTTTACTTTATAAACTGGCTCACAAGCCTTTCGAAGAGGTTCAGGATTTTCTGAGTAAATTACTATCTTTCTAACAGCCATCATTCACCTGCTTCCCCGTGGGAGTGGTGATCATATTCCAAAGGACCTCCTAATTTCTCCAGGGCGATCTGCAGGAATTGGTTTACCTGCGACATGGAATCGGCAGCAGAAAGGATATCGCCAGCTGCATTCCCCGCTCCAGTTGCCCAGCGGCGAAATTCCTCTGCATGTTCTTCGTTGTGTTCGAGCCAATGAGGTATTAAAACTCGCAACTTTTCAACATCATTCATGGTCATCCTCGTATTCTTTCAGAGATTCCAAAATCACTTTATGTTTTATTAGATCAATTTTCTGGATTGTGGCTGGTACAACTCGGGGAGTGTCAAAGAATGTAACCAGTCTTATCCCTTCAGGTGTTGGTTCGACGAGTAAAACATCTTTCATAATTTCCTTGCCATCTAAATAGACTGAAGCTTGGCACATTTTACATTTCCTTTTATAAATAGTTTCATAAATTTTCGCAGAAAACAGCTAAGTCATTATAAATTTTCAACGAGTTGAACAAATTTCACCATTTTATACAACCTTGATATGTTTCTGACGGATTGCTGCCTGCACCCGTTCGGGATACAGGGGTAATTCCCGTATCCAGACTCCGGTAGCATCATGCACTGCACTTACAACCGCAGGTGCAACACCATCAATGGAGATTTCAGCTACGGATTTTGCGCCAAATGGGCCACTTGGTTCATCTGTTTGTACAAAGATAACATCCATTAATGGTAGTTCATCGGGAGTAAGCAGGTGGTAGTCATGCAAATTGGCATTAGTAACATTTCCGTTGTGATCAAAAATCATGTCCTCTGTCAGTGTGAAACCCAGTGCTTGCGCCATCCCGCCTTCAACTTGACCCGCTGCAGTTAATGGATTGATCACCCGCCCACAATCCACAACCATTAGAAGCCTGTCCATATTTATTTCACCCGTTTCCGTATTCACCGATAGCTCGGCAAACTGCGCAGCGGTAGGCGGAGGGCTCTTATAGCTCATGTGAGATGCGGATGCGATTATCTGATGTTGGTTCTGCTGGTGTAGACTGTTCAATGCTACCTCAGATAGAGAGAGTGATCGACCATCTGGTGCCAGAACCATCCGATTCTTCAAGATTAAGCTGGAGGGATTGCCAATATCGAGTATGCTTGCAGCGTGTTTTTGTATTTGATCGCGGATTTCAATAGCTGCTTTCTTAACCGCGAACCCACTTATATATGTGGTACTGCTAGCATATGCCCCTTTGTCAAATGGCGTAAAATCCGTATCCGAGGAATAAACAATCAGATCTTCAACAGGGATTGAGAGTACTTCGGCGGCTATTTGTGCCAGGATCGTGTCGGATCCGGTACCGAGATCAGTTGCGCCTACCAGTAGATTAAATGAACCATCGTCATTCATTTTTAACAAGGCGCTAGCCATATCCAGACCAGCGATGCCGCTACCGTGTATGACAACTGCCATGCCGATACCCTTACGAATTGGACCGGATTGAAGTTTGTTATGCATTCGTTTTGAATAAAAATCGGTAGCTTCTAAACCGATATCAACGCATTGCGCTAAAGCGCTCGTTTCCATTTTCTGTTCGTAACCCTCTCTACCTTCCCCCAGAGCGCGGGATAAATACATTGGTTCATCTACCTTCAACCAGTTATTCCTTTTAAAATCCACCACGTCAATATCAAGGTTTCCGGCGATTTCCTCCATCAGAACTTCCATTCCGAACTGGCACTGCATTGCGCCGTATCCTCTGTAGGCGCCTGCAGGAGGTTTATTGGTATAAACAACATCACTGATAAAGCGCGCGTTGGGTGGGTTGTAAAGAGTCAGCCCTTTAAAGCCACCGACCATCTGAACTGTTAATCCATGGCTTCCATAAGCTCCCGTATCGCCAATCAGATACAGATCAGCCACGATTACTTTTCGCCCCTTTACACCAATTTTATAGCGAATGATGTTGGGATGACGGCTGCGTGAACTGGTAAATTCCTGGGTGCGCGTATACTCCATCCGGACAGGGCGTCCCGTTCTTACAGTCAGATGCGCGCAAAGATCTTCCAAGATCATCTCTTGTTTATTCCCAAACCCGCCCCCAATGCGCGGTTTCACCACCCTGATTTGTTTAACGGGTATTCCAATCAATGGGGCAACCATGCGCCGGATGTGAAATGGGACTTGCGTACTGGTTCGAATTACCAGACGGTTATCTTCATCCCAGTAGGTGATGCATACATGGGGTTCAAGGTGGACATGCTGCTGTTTTGGGGTGCGGTATTCACCTTCGAAGATTTGATCTGCCTGGGAAAAAGCTTTATCAACTTCACCCACTTCTGCTTCTATGTGATGGACAATGTTGTGAGTTGTATCATGAATACCTTTGGTATCGGGCTCGTCATGGATAACTGGAGCGCCTTCTGACATCGCCTCTAAAGGGTCAAGAACAAAGGGGAGTGTTTCGTATTCGACTTCGATCAGTTTCAAAGCCTGATTGGCGATTTCAGGTGTTTCTGCAGCGACCAGCGCTACCCGGTCGCCGACATGCCTGACCTTGTTATCCAAACACACTTGATCAATCGGATCCGGCTGCGGGTAGCTTTGTCCCCCGGAAGCGTATTTAATGCGTGGCAGATCCTTGTGTGTCAAAATGGTGTGGACACCTGGCAGTGCGTACGCCTTGCTTGTATCAATGGATTTAATTCGCGCATGGGCATGTGGACTGGTAAGCAGTGCTCCAAACAGCATCCCATCCATTTTGATGTCGTCAGTGAATACCGGACGGCCGCACACCAATTTTTCCGCATCAACTTTTTTCAAAGGTTTTCCAATTACCTGTGTGGGTTCCATCTCTGGTGGTGTCAGAACCAGTGGCGGTAGAGGTTTTTTCTCATTGTTGCGGCGGTAATATATCCCCGGGAGAGATGTTTTTTGTTGGAGGCTTCTTTCTTGTACTTCAACTGGAGAAAGAATTTCCCCTCTAAGAGTCGCTGCTGCTCGTTGAACCGCCTCGATGACCCTAACATAACCCGTGCAGCGGCATAAGACAATACTTAGCGCATCCCTGATTTCATTATCGGATGGATTGGGATTGGAATCAAGAAGTGCTTTGGTTA
This sequence comes from Anaerolineales bacterium, assembly GCA_046259385.1. Classification (GTDB taxonomy): domain Bacteria; phylum Chloroflexota; class Anaerolineae; order Anaerolineales; family UBA4823; genus CAVWDI01. Next base: position 49,551 of record JBJYWI010000158.1, on the reverse strand, counting down.
CCAATATCAGTGCCGGAGTGCAGAAACCACATTGCACTGCACCTGTCTCGGTAAATGCGTTCTGGATTGGGTGCAGTCTACCGTTTTTGGATATTCCTTCTACTGTTGTTATTGTATGGTTATCAAGGTTTGAAGCTTTGACGATACAACTTCGTTTTGGAATGCCATCCACGAGTACCGTACAAACCCCACAATTTCCGGTGTCACATCCTCGTTTTACACTCCAATACGATAACCGGCGTAAAACATCCAGCAGACTTTCCTGTCTACCAGCAGGTATATTTCTTTTATTATCGTTAATTATTAGAGTGATGTTCTCATCGTGTGCAATCATGTTTGATTTCCTGTACTTGGATCAACCCAATTGAAAATCTATAATACGCTCAAGCAAACACTGGATGACGCTTTGCTGAATAGCTAAACCCAACCGGGGTTTATCTTTAATTAATTTACGCAAGGCAGTCGTATCTAATTCCAGAATTTCGATTCTTGACTTTGCGCGTGCGGTTGATGTCTGGATATAAGGTGGCACCAATGCAGAACATCCAAAGGTCTCTCCAACTTTAACTTGGTCAACCTTCACCGAGCCAGTTTCACCGATAGCGAAAAACAAATCAATTTCACCTTCCACCAGCACATACATTTTTGTGGCTTGTTCTCCATCTTCAAACAAAGTGTATCCAGGGTAATAGCATGCCTCTTTGCAGATTTCACTTATGGCTTGCATCTGTTCCTCGTCTAATTCACTGAATAAGGGGTATTCATTACAGAGATTATATTTGTTCGTCATAATAGATTACCCTGCTTATCAAACTGTATGATTGTTCCTGCCGGACAGGGCTGCACTCTTTTGCCGAAGGAATGGGCCAGTGCTACAAATGCATTTTCTCCGGTGCAGTGGTTTAAGTAATAGTGCTGAACATTGTAGGAATCTCTCAGAACACTGATGGTATGTTCTAATGAAGGCTCATCAGCTGTCGCAAGATGCGTTCCCCCTAGAATCGCTATAATTGGTTTTTGGAAGATCCGATCGACGTGCGCCATCGTATTTAGAAGTCCTGCATGGCAGCAGCCACAAATCAACACAAGACCGTCTGAAATATCCATGACCATGGACATATCGTCCTGATATGGGTCAGCAACCCAGCCGCCATCCTGCGGCACAAAATGCTTTTGGCTGCGACCCTCTGGTTCAGGTCGCTGGCTGATTTCCCCAGTGGTCCATAAACCCGGTAATACTTCGATTGGGCTATCGTCGAAGCGCAAATCAGCAAGTTGAGACAATTCATCTTCTTTCATTGGTATTCCAATGAAATAGGGTTTTCTGTTCCGAAAAGAATAGCGAGGTCGAAACAGATCAGGGCTGGCGTAGATGGGCAAGCCAGGATTTTTTGACAATAAATCCGATAATCCACCTGTATGATCATTGTGTGCATGGCTCAGGATAACCGCAACCGCCTGATTTGGACTTATGTCTAATAAGCCCAGGTTGTAAATTAATGCCTTGCCAGTACTTCCGGTATCGAAAAGTACACTTCCGTTTTCGGTTTCAATCCAGAATGAAAGCCCGTGTTCTCCTCTGAATTTTGAACTTCGCTTTACGCTGTTATCGATAACACAGATTATCTTCTTCATTTTTATTCTCTCCATTTTAAGCTGGTTTTATATCCAAAACCGGTGTGCCATTGATCGCATCCAGGCTTTTAACTAGCAGAATATTTTCCTTAACTTCCATGAGTTCGACTTCAGTCAAACCGATTGGATTGGGACGGTGTGGGCTTCGTAGTGAAAAAACACCCCGCTTGGACCTGCTGGGATCGCCTCTCGGGTGCTGTATTAAAGAATACTCTTTAGATTGGTGAAAATAAAACATTATCAATATCCGCTGACCAGGGTTGAGCCCTGAAAGACCTTCGACAAATTGCGGTTGTAAAACAATCTTTGACTCCACCTCATGCATTTCTTTGGAAGATGCTGGTAATTCGAAATTATTTTCAACATAGCCAATTGGTTGAATTGGGATTGGTCGCTGTTTGAATGACAAATTGGAGCCAGCGCTGTAAATTGTGGCTGCCATTACAATCAACCCGGTTTTAGAAATACTGCTAAATAATTGCTGCAATGCATCAAAAATCTGTCCTTCAATTCCTGTTATGAGAATACCCATCGGTCCGGTGGATATTTCCAGACTATAATCGCGAAGCAAGTCAGTGACTTGTTCAATTGTTTCTGTTTTGTGAGATTCCCTTGAAGGAAAGAAATTTACACATACAGTTATTTCATTCTTTTTCTCTCTAATCATTTGGTTTGCTCTTCGTATGCGATCAGCAAAATCGCGATTGATGTGTTTTGGTAATTGTAGGATAAAACATAATGCTGAGCCACAAAATTTTTAAATCTCTTAAAAAGGGAATAACCGATGTCTTGGATTGAACCTGTAGCCTGTATCAGAGGTTTCTTGAACACGGAAATCATTTTTAATGAGCCATTTTTATGGTTTTGATTCCCAATCGGCTAATAAATATTGAGCGATTTTTGAAGCTTTCCAATTCAATGTTGGACTGCGCAGTGCTTCTAAAAGGGGTTCGAGGCGTGATTGAGCCTGTTTTGACCTTATTCCATGCAGGGCGTGATATGCTGCTTGACGAGATTGCTGGTTGAGCATTTCTTGACTGATAAATCTTAAAATTGTTGGTATTACACACTCGCCAAGACGAGCTAGCACGTCTGCTGTTGCCCAACGTACTGCATAATTCCGATCCAACAATCCTTCGGTTAAAATTCTGGCTGCCCTTGCATCTCCGGTATCTCCTAATCCTCTGGCTGCTTCCCAACGAATATGGTTATCTGAGTGTTTTAATAGTTTTATCCACGCTTTCTCTGCTTTCTTACCCATTCTTACCAGAGTTCTCCGCGCTTCCCTGTGTAATTTGTCCCGATCCATAGTTAAAGCATTTATTAATGGCGGTATACAGAGCTCATTATTTAAGACTCCGAGAGCTTTGACTGCCCGGATTTGCCATTCTTCATCCCCGTTTTTGATAATTTCATCCAGAATTGGAATTGCTTCTAAATTGCCTCGCAATCCAGCTAAAAATGCTGCGGTTTGTTGAATTTTTGATTCTGAATTCCCCAGAGCCACTTGCAGAACATGATCCTTATTACTGGTTTCAAATTGATTCTCATCAGTGATAAAGACTTCAATGATTGATTGGTCGATTCTTTTGGATACTTCTGGATCCCCTCTACGATTGCTATTTATTTCCCCCTGCCAGTGATGGGTGGCCAAGCATTCGAGAAGAACCCACCAGATTTCAGTCTCACCAACATCGTGTATCGCATCCTGCATGATTCTGCATAAGTTGGGATTCGTTGAACTCAGGTACATCAGTAGTTCATTTAGTGCTTGCGGCTCTCCATTGATAATCTTTGAAATTAATCTATTGAGTCGCGGATATCGTACTTGATATCTCTCTTTCCCAATCACCTTTCTCCTCTTATTTCCAATCAGGTATTTCGATTTTCGGTTCTCTATGTACCAGATTCGAATTATAAAAAGACCAACATATTGCAGAATGCGGGGTGTCGTGTATTTGTCAGACTTTTATATCCGCAGATGTCTCCATATCATTAACAAGTCCGAATTGAAGAACGTTATCAACAACAATCTCAAATTCCTTGCTGTAATAATTTTCAATCTCTCCTTTATCACACATCACAGAAAGTTTTGTGTCGAGCGGCATCCTGCCTAACAATTTCGATTCGAGAATATGCGCAGTATTTTCTGCTTGACTGGTACCAAAAAGGTTGATTGACTCACCGCATTTCGGGCAGATAATGTGGCTCATATTCTCCACGACGCCAATTATTTGAATCCCTAAATGAATTGCCATGTTGCCTGCTTTGCGAACTACCATGCCAGCAAGGTCTTGTGGAGAGGTAATGAGAATGATCCCCTCAAGAGGGAGTGATTGCATGACAGTCAAAGCTGCGTCTCCAGTTCCAGGGGGTAGGTCGATAATCAGAAAATCCAGATCACCCCATTTGATATCCTTCCAGAATTGTTGTATCGCTCTTCCGATCAGCGGTCCACGCCAGATAACAGGTTGGTCTTCCTCAGATAAAAGTAAATTTATCGACATAATCTTAATTCCATTTGTGGAATTGACCGGTAAAATACCTTCCGGACTGGATAGAGGTGTTTGGTGGATGCCAAACAATTTTGGAATACTGGGTCCAGTGATATCAGCATCCAGTAAGCCAATTGAATATCCTCTTTGCTGTAAGGAGGAGGATAACAAACCGGCAATGGTAGATTTTCCGACACCCCCTTTTCCACTCATTACTGCAATCACCTTATCTACGTTGGCTTTCTGGATTAGCAGTTCTGGTGCAGTATTCCTTTTTTGATTATTCATTCAATTTCTCCGATTAAGAATTTTCCTGCTTATTTTGTTCCAGGAATTCCTTGCTGCGTTTCTTCTCATTCGTAAAAGCCTGGATTTTCGCTCACCTAAAAGTCAATCATATCCAACTATAGTTGGTCTTAATGCGGGAAGTATGCAGGTGCTGCGATCCAATAACGTCTTCCATATCGTTCAACGACCTGGGCTTTTCCACTGGTTCTCAATTCTTCGAGTGTGCTTGTCGCCTCTGTCTGCACTTTTCCCTCTATGGTTTGGACAAGCTGTTTCTCCTCCATCGGGTGGCGGGTGATAATTGCCATAATTGCTTCAGTCATACTTTCACCTTCATTTAAATTAAATTTTCCCTGGGTAGGGGTCACGACCCTGGCGACATCTCCTAGAATCGATTTGGCTCGCTGGATACCTTTCTCGTCTGGTGGTTTAACCCACATCTCAACAGGCGGGCGGGTCGGCAGGTTGATATGGATCTCATCTGGTTCAATATAGCGAAGTACCGAGGCAATGTCACTTAATTCTTCTTTACTATCATTTAATCCTTTAACCAGCATGACCTCAATCCATAATTCTCCGAGATATTGATTGCTGAATGCTTTTAGTCCTTCAACCTGGCGATCGAAAGTGAAATGTGGATGGGGGCGGTTGATTTTGCGATAAAGGCGACTGTTGCCAGCATCTAAAGAAGGTAGAACTGCATCTGCATAAGCCAGTTCCCGGCGATGATATTTCATGTACAGGAAAGACCCATTTGTGATCACAGCAACCGGTAACCCAGTAAATTCTTTGGTCCTGCGTATCAGCCAACCAATGCTCGCATGTAAAGTCGGCTCACCGGAACCGACAAAAGTAACCCAGTCAATCTCACCTGGCTTGTGCTCGTAAATTGCCTGTTTTATTTCAGCAACAATCTGGTGCGGAGGGTAATAATCCCTTCGTTCATTGGTTAATGGTCTTGTCCGGCCGAGCTGGCAATAGACACAATTCCAGTTGCAGGTTTTTAGGGGGATAGTGTCAATCCCCAGGGATTGGCCTAACCGCCTGGAGGGAACAGGCCCATATACGTACTTCATGGTGAGACTCCTTCCAATTTATTTTGCTGTTCGTCCAGTCTAAGCAAAATGCCACTATAGTTCATTTCATTCCAAAAAAATTTTTAATCAGAATTGAAATCATGGACTTTCAAAATACTCTCAAGATCAAAATCCTATTCATTTCTTACTTGTTCTTGAAACCTCTCAAGAGATTCCAATTTCTTAATAATCTCTTCCAATTCTGTTTTGCAAATACTTGAATCGAGCGGTTTCCCTCTTAAACAGGATTCAGATACCAATTGATCGAATGGGATTGTGGAAATGGGTTCCACTCCCACTTTCAATAACTCTGAACTTAGATAATTTTCAATATCCCGGTTTTCGACTTTGTTCATAACCGTAAGAACGCCCTTGATCCTAGCTTTGTTGAAAAGTTGATTTGCAGCAGATACCAAATCCTTGCTTTCTAAGTGCTCTGTGGCTGGAAGTTCCCCTGCTTTTATGCGCGCAACCATATTTTCCATATCCGAAGCCATTTCAATAGAAGCGATGGTTGGGTCAACAACAACAATAGCCCAATCCAAATTGGTTATTACACCCCGTGCTGAATCCTCAAATCCGGCTTTGAAATCCAGGATAGTAACGGGTAATTGATCTTCGAAATGAATGTTGAAATCTCTGGCTATCTTTGCTATAGGGCCATCACAACCCGCCCCCGGTCCCTTGTTGCCGATTTTACCAGCGATAAAAAGGGTCATTCCATTGTTTTGACTGAAGTAGTCTGGAGGGAGGGATCGTATTGAAATATTCGAGTCCTCCAGCATTTTGGGGTCGTCCACAGGGCAAGTGACTTTCCCACCGCTGAAGACCATTCCTCCAAAAAAGTCTAGCAGGGGTTTTGGCGATTTTTCAAAACCCAGGAGCCTTGAGATACCAGTGTTTGTTGAATCCGCATCAATAAAAACAACCTGGTAATTTTCCGCAAGGAGAACTTTTGCCAACAAAATCGCCAGGGTGGTTTTTCCGGATCCACCCTTTCCAAATACACCTATTCGTTTTTCTGAAAGTGGTTTGCTTTTACGATTCATGATCACCAATCCAATCACGATTTGCTTTTGACCGCTCGACTTCTTTTAACAATGGTTCTCTGTACATTTTGTTGTTTATTCTCCATGCGTTTGATGTTAATGCTTCTACAGTTTGGACAAGTTTGCTGGCCAAAAGGATATCCTTCACCTAAAGATATCCGAAATGTGCAACCACAATCAATGCATATAAACTCTTTCATCCACACCTCCAATCTTAAAATTAAAATCTCACTTAAGCAAAGTGAGGAACACGGATATCGATAATCTGTTCAACAAATGGTTCAATAGCCTCTCGTAATTTGTCATCATCAATTTCCGCCACAGTCATTAGAACCTCACGGTTCTCTGAACTAAAACCCATAAAAGTTCCTAACGTGAGGATGTGCCCCCCATTCTCATAAATTGCTCTTGTTAGTCTGGCAAGTTCTTCTGGAATGCCGGGGACGAGAATGGAAACCCTCAAGCCATGTTCGTGTGCTCCCATTAATTCCAAAAAAATCTTAAAAAGGTCGGTTTCAGTAATGATCCCAACAACATCACGATTTCTAATGACTGGTAGACCTCCGATTTTATGATCCGCCATCAGGCGGGCTGCGTCTTCAATTGGTGTATCCTGGTCAACGGTTATGACATTTTTGGTCATGATTTCTTCCACTGTGATTTTGTGAAGTAGCTCATGCAATTCAAAGATGCTTAAACTGGTTGCATCAGAAGGTAATGCTTCCACTAAATCCTTTTCGGATACAATTCCAACTAGATGTCCACGCTGGTCTACTACTGGAAATCGACGGACATTTTCTTTATGCATTCTGTGTAGCGCTTCTTGGATTTGTAGATCAGGGTGAACAGTAATGACTGGAAAAGACATTCGGTCGCCAACGAACATGTTCCTTACTCCTTTCTTCCAAAGTCTTTACGGAATTATTATTCCCTGAATCAAAATTTTGAAATACAGTTCCCACATTTCTATGAGCGACTAACTTGTATTAGGGTTAATTGCGTCAATAGATATTCCGGTATTTGATTTTCGAATTGGTGAATGCCATTTTGGACTCACATAGACACAACCGACAATACTCTCACTAGCTTTTTTAAATACATTCTGCATCTTCAACTGTTTTCTTGTAGTTGAGCATAAAGGGAATTTTCCGAATTGTCATCGTACAGAAAGTGGAATTTAAGATCAACAAAAAAGACCGCTTTTGGGCGGTCTTATGCGATTAGTGATGATTTATATAACAGCGTTTGTGTATTAATTTCAATAAAGATTTCGTTTAACCGGTTTAATTACTTTGTATCAGTGTCATTGAAGCTTTCAATTGATGTGATTCCTTCTTTCAATGCATAGAGAGTTGCCTGCACCCGATTCGCTAACTGTAGTTTTCGCAGTATGTGGCTGACATGCGTCCTGACTGTGACTTCCTCAATCACCAAGATGTCTGCAATCTCCTGATTGCTATACCCCTGAGATACCAATTTAAGTACTTCTAACTCTCGTTCAGTTAATGGCTCCGGAGTAGGAGGCTTTCTGGCTGGGCGATTCAACTCGTTCAATACCTTTCGGGCAATACTGGGTTGTAATGCTGGTTCGTTTTGATAGACTTGATATATAGCTTTTATTAAATCGTCAGGGTCGGAATCCTTCAAGATGTATCCTATGGCGCCAGCTTTTATTGCAGGGAACACTTTATCATCAGTGGCAAAACTTGTTAACGCAATTATTTTTATATTTGGATGCTCAGATGAAATTTGACTGATGGCGGATATACCGTCAAATCTCGGCATCACCAAATCCATCAGAACCACATCTGGAATTAATTTATTGGTTTTATCTACAGCATCTTGGCCGTCACCTGCCTCTCCAACAACTTCAATGTCCTCGAGACTGCTTAATAATGCTTTTATTCCTTTGCGCACAATCGCGTGATCATCGACGACAAGAAGTCGAATAGATTGTTTAGCCATATTCAAATTCTCCTAATTTAAATATCTATTTCTACCAGTAATTGTGTACCTTCCCCTTGCTTGCTAGTGATATCCGATTTTCCATTAATTCTTTTTACTCTTGCTTCAATTCCGCGCAAACCCATACCGCCACTTTGCTCCAATATATTGGTATCGAAACCAATCCCGTTATCCCAAATTATCATCCTAAATTTATCTTCGCCAAAATGCAGGTTGACGCTGATATTTTGAGCTTTCGAGTGCTTAACCGCATTATTGAGAGCTTCTTGAGCAATCCGGTAGAGTTCTGCTTCAGTATTAATAGGAAGCCTTCTCTCTTCGTTGGTAATGAAATTGGTTTTAATACCGGAGCGCGCTTCAACCGACTCCAAGCGAGTCCTCAATGCCGTTGCGAGCCCTTCTTTTTCCAGTAAGGGAGGGTGTAATTCGAATATTAAAAGACGCATATCCAGCATAGCTTCACGGATAAGGTTGCGCAATTCGTTCAGATTATTTTCCGCCTGTTGGGTGTGTCCTTTTGATATTGCAAGGCGGGCTGCATCTGTGTAGAGATTTAAACTATATAAGGATTGTGAAACCGAATCATGAAGCTCACGCGCCAATCGCTGTCTCTCTTCTAGGACAGCCAATTGTTCCGTTTTTTGATGGAGTTTTGTGTTTTGTATTGCTATGGCTGCCTGGTCTGCGAATAGACTCATTATACGGATGTCTTCTTCAGAAAAACCTCCTGATTTATTAACCACATCAATCACTCCAATAGTCATTCCTTCAACTTGTAGAGGTATCACTAGCAAGGACTCAAGGTCCGGATTCCGGTGATATGCTTGAATTTGATTTGATGGTTTATTTATCAGGATTGGTTCCTCTTCTTGAACAGCCTGACCGGCGATTGAATCATCAACAGGTATTCGATTCAATGCGGGAGAAGGATAACCAGTTCCAATAGTTACCTGCAGCCATCCTTCGTCTTCCAGTAAGAGTACCGCGCTTCCAGTTGCCAGTGTAAGACGTTGTGCTTCTGCACATACTATTTCTAACATTTCATCAAGCGTGATTTTTTGGAGCAATGCGCTCATTGTTCGTTGAAGGCTTTCTATTTCTGCTATTCTTTTCTCTGATTCTTCCACCAGTTTAGAATGGATTGATTCCGAGTAATCCTTCTCGAACTGTTTTATCATTTTTCTAACGAATAAATCTAGTAAGGTCGCGGTTTTAAATAAGGAATATGAATCACCCACATAGGTTTCATTTATTATCGGCAATATTGCATCTTTTGATAGGAGAAAAGCTTCTGTAATAATGTGTATTGGTAAATCAGCCTGTAAGCGGCCAGAGGTAAGCTTACTTACAAAATCATAGATTGCTTGTTGAGAGCCCGTTTGGAGCGTTTTAATGATTGTCGCCAAGCCTTCCTTTGCCCAACTTTGTATCTCTTCGAGGGAGTATTGTTGATATTCTGAGTTGGGCATATTTTTTACATTTCGCGCCCAAGTTTTTGATATCTCTTCCTGATTTTGAGTGATCAAATCAGCAAGTTCCTGGGTAGAGTTACTATTTGTGGACATCTTTGAATAAAGACCTGTTATTGGAATCATCCTTTTTTATCTATAATTCTAGCACGCTAATTACTATTGTCTGATTTTCCCAGAAGGGCAAGGAAGCGAAACCATGCTGTTTCGTAATAATGTCACCCTCCAGGGATTAATCTGGCGCCATAAGTTCCTTAATATTTAGTGCCTCAGAGTCGAACCGTCTATAGCTTAATCTTTGTTCTTTGCTCTACTAGGACAATGAATCTGGCTGGAATCCTACAGCTTCTTTAGGATGGTTTCGCTGCAGGTTGCCGGGGAATATCCAGTTTTCTTCAATTTTCCTTTATACTTGGTTATCTTTGCGTGGAGGAGCAAATATGGGATTAAAACCGGATCATTGGATCCAGAAAATGGTGAAGGAACACAGGATGATCGAGCCATTCGCCGACCGTCAAGTCCGGGACGGGGTGATTTCCTTCGGGGTATCATCATACGGGTATGATATCCGTGTAGCGGATGAGTTTAAAATCTTTACGAATGTTTTTTCAGCCATTGTTGACCCCAAAAAATTCGTCACTGAGTCGATGGTTGACTATAAAGGAGAGGTTTGCATAATTCCGCCGAACTCGTTCGCTCTGGCGCGGACAATCGAGTACTTTCGAATCCCGCGCGGTGTATTGACGATATGTGTGGGTAAATCTACCTATGCCCGCTGTGGGATTATCGTCAATGTAACTCCTTTTGAGCCCGAGTGGGAGGGTTTTGTGACCCTGGAAATATCAAACACAACCCCTCTGCCGGCAAAAATTTATGCCAACGAGGGAATTGCCCAGGTGCTTTTCTTTGAAGCGGATGAAGAATGCGAGATTTCTTACGCGGACAAGAAAGGGAAGTACCAGAAACAGGAGGAGATTGTTCTTCCGAAGTTATAATTAATCAGTTTAGGTTGACACTGTTATATTTGATCAGAGTTTATCCAGCGCGGATTTCAATCGTTCCAGGGCAATTTCCAGATTTTCGATTGAATTCGCAAAGCATAACCTAATATACCCTTCACCGTATTTTCCGAAAGAAGTCCCTGATAGTAATGCGACCCCTGCTTCTTCAAGCAAATAGTTAGCAAGCTGGTCTGATGGAATCCCAAACGCCTTAATATTGGGGAAGGTGTAGAACGATCCCTGGGGTTTCCGGCAGCTCATGCCTGCTATCTGATTAAGACCTGCGACTAGGAAATCTCTGCGGCGTCGGTATTCCTGGACAATTTTATCGACCTGTTCTTGAGGCCCCAGAAGGGCTTCCAACCCTGCCACCTGTGTAAAACTGGCTGTACAGCCTATGGAGTGATTCAATAACAGATTGACCCGCTCGGCAAGCGGTTCTGGCATGATTCCGTATCCTAATCTCCAGCCAGTCATCGAGTAAGTCTTGGAGAATCCGTCGCAAATAATTGTACGTTCAAGCATTCCACCGAACGATGCGATGCTTGGCGCGGGTGAACTGTAAACAATCCGGGAGTAAATTTCGTCCGACAGCACCCAAAAATCCAGGTCCGAAGCGGTTTTCGCGATATGTTCGAGAGCAGAAAGCGGCATCACTCCACCAGTGGGGTTGCTTGGGGAGTTAAGCACCACCATCCGGGTGTTTCTGGACACGAGCCGGTTAAAAGCATCCAGATCAAAAGAGAAATCATCCTCTTCGCTTAAAGGAACCGGAACCGGAGTCCCTCCCGCGACCCGGATCATGGCTTCATAGGTTGGAAATCCGGGATTTGGATAGATCACTTCGTCGCCCGGTCTGACCAGAGCCAGGGTAGGGAAAAATAAGGCTGGTTTTGCCCCTGGTCCGACAACTACATTCGAGGATTTGATTTTCACATTCAGACGCTTACTTGTATATTCAGCGATCGCTGAACGCAAGTCATTCATCCCAGCTGAAGGTGTATATCTCGTGTGACCGTCTTGAATTGCCTGGATTCCGGCGGAAGATATATTCGGGAAAGTGGGGGTGTCCGGCTGGCCAATTTCAAGGTGGATGATGTCCCTTCCAGCAGCTTGCAGCTCCTGAGCTCTTGAAAGAACTTGATAAGCGCCTTCTGGTTCCAATTCTAAAACTCGATCTGCGAATTCCATAATTTGCTCTGATTTAAAAATAATTACTTCTAGTGGACAGAAATGAATTGCACTATTATACAACCAGTGACGGTTATGTTATCATTCGATTTTGGATTGCGAATAATAGCATTTACCCACGATCTACAACAAAGTCTGGAAAAGTATTTTGATGGAGATTTTTATGGGAATCGAAGAGATTTACCAGGACGTAGTTGATGGAAAAAACGTTGAAGCAGAGAAAGGGGTATCTGAAGCGCTCGATCAGGGAATCGATGCAGATGAGATTTTAAGGAAAGGTTTAATTCCGGCGATGAGCGAGGTTGGCAGACGTTTTGAGGAGGGTGAATATTATGTACCAGAAATGCTGATTTCAGCGCGTGCGATGAAAGCAGGACTGGCGATTTTGAAACCGCACTTGATTGAAAGCGGGGTGGAGTCAGCTGGAAAGCTGGCGATCGGAACTGTCCAGGGCGATCTTCACGACATCGGCAAAAATCTGGTCGCGATGATGCTTGAAGGCGCCGGTTATGAGGTCAGCGATCTTGGAGTCGATGTAAAGCCTGACCAGTATGTTCAGGCTGTCCGGAATGGAGCTCAGGTCATAGGGATGTCTGCCCTTTTGACAACAACGATGATCAACATGGAGACGACGATTAACGCCCTTGTAGAAGCACAAGTGCGCGAGCAAGTAAAAGTGATTGTAGGCGGAGCACCGGTAACGGAGCAGTACGCCCAGCAGATTGGAGCAGACGGTTTCGCAACGGATGCATCAAGCGCAACCCGGCTGGTAAATGATTTAATCCCGTAGAGGCGTAAAACAACATGGAATGTTTAATATCATTTAAAGATAAGGAAGTTCTGATCGGACCCAATCACCCTTTTGTTGTCATTGGTGAAAGGATTAACCCAACCCGCAGGAAAAAACTGGCTGAATCTATTAACTCAGGCGACTTTTCACTCGTTCAGCAAGATGCAGTGAATCAGGTTAATGCGGGTGGACAGGTGCTGGATGTAAATGCTGGTATCCCTGGTGGCGATGAACCATCCAATCTTCGCCGGACAGTGGAAGCAGTTACACAGGTCGTGGATGTCCCCCTGTGTATTGACACCGCTAACCCCGAAGCACTGGAGGCTGCACTGGAGATCTATCCCGGGAAAGCGTTGATAAATTCAACTACTGCTGAAGAGGAAATGATGGCTGAAATATTTCCTCTTGCCCGAAAATATGGCGCGGCGGTGATTGGAGTGATCACGGATGAGGACGGAATACCCGCGACGCCACAAGCCCGGCTTGAGGCAGCCCGAAAGATGATCAACAGGGCGGCAGAATACAATATCCCTGCGGAAGACATCATCATAGATCCATTAGCTTTGACAATCGGAGCTGATCATAATGCTGGTCGTGTAACCCTTGATTCAATCAGTTTGATTGGTTCAGAGCTTGGCGTTAACATGAGTCTGGGAGCGAGTAATGTCTCTTTTGGTCTGCCGGATCGCAGGACAATTAACACAGCCTATCTGGCGCTTGGGATATCAAGGGGATTGACAGCCGCAATTACAGATCCCACAGTTGTGGAGATTAGAACCACAATTCTGGCGGCTGATTTGTTAATGGGGCGCGATGAGTATGCGATGAATTGGATAAAAGCTTTCCGGAAGAGATCTAGCTCCAATTGAACGGAGGTTATTCGAAAGAATGCAGGTATATGGCAGTTCAACATTAAGGGAGATAGTCGCTGACAGGGTGGTTTACCGCAATCTTGTTCCATATGATCGACGACTGCCTTCGCTGGATGCATTGCGGCAGGATATCGGCCTGCCGGCAGGTTTAATCCCCCGCAAAAAGGATTTAAATTATGCGGTTGTAATCACCCAGTTAATAAAGTTTGCGCGTAAAATGGATATACCTGGAGGCGAGATTAATCGTTTGTTGTTCGTTGGCGATACTCGCCTGCTGGATGTGACGTCTTTCGAAAATATCTGCCAGACTGCTGGCTGGCCCGGAATGGCTTTTATCGGTTCGGAGAATGATTCGGAAAGCAGCGTTGAGATCGATAGTACAGAATCGGGTAATCTACTGTACCTTGCGAACAGGTGGTCAAGTCTGCCTGAGTTCGAACATTTCTGCCAGAAAAAAGAATTTGCTATCGACGAAAAGACGGCAGTCGTAATTGATATTGATAAAACTGCACTGGGGGCGCGCGGGCGCAACTCTCATGTGATTGATCGGGTCAGAGTTGAGGCGGTGGAACAGACTGTATCTGGATTGCTGCAGGATAAATTTGATTCACAATCTTTCCATGAAGCATATAAAACGCTGAATGAGCCTGAATTCCACCCGTTTACAACCGATAATCAGGATTACCTGGCTTACGTTTGTTTAATGCTAGGTACAGGAATAATCAATCTGGAGAATTTAGTAATTAGAATACGTTCGGGTAATTTAGCTGGGTTTAATGAATTTATCGCAGAGGTAGACGCCCGAGGTAGTAAGTTGCCGGATGAGTTAATGGACATTCACCATGAGGTTTTTTCTAATGTTAAGTCCGGGGACCCCACACCTTTCAAGGCATTTCGGAGAAATGAGTACCTCCAGACGATCAGAAGGATGGGACAGATGGGCGATAAAATACCAGTCCAAGAACTGCTTTCAGAAGAGATTGTGATCACCCAGGAAGTCCTTTCTGTTGGCAAGTCCTGGATTAACCAGGGGGCACTGATATTCAGCCTTTCCGATAAGCCTGACGAGGCTTCGATCCCTACCGGACAGCTTGCAGCGCAGGGGTATAAACCGATACACCAGGCTGAAACCCATGTGGTTGGAGAATAAAACTAAAATTATTCTTTTTCAATTTAATTATTATCGCAGCTAATTATTAATGTATGCCCCGTTTCTATAAGAAGCGGGGCATTATTGAAATGATGTGAAATTTTTGTATACTGAGAGCTGGGTATTACTTGGGTTTCACATCGTATCCTCAATTTAGGAAGAGATCATAAACTTTACTCACCCTGATTCTCGGAAATATCACCTGCCGCGGGCTCGTCCGTATCGGAAATCTGCGAAACCTCAGCCAGCGGTTCCTCCGGAACGACTAACAGCATAATAAGGTAAATTACCAATCCGGATCCGCCAAAGATTACCAGCAACACAAATATTACCCGGATCAGAGTAGGGTCTATGCCAAAAAATTCTCCAAGACCTCCACACACACCGCTGATCATCCTGTCTTTCCGGGAGCGGTAGAGTTTTCTGTATTCTTCAGACATTGCAAATTCTCCTTTTCTGATTACTCTCTGATAGATATTACGTAACAAATCCTCTTTGGTTGCAAAAAACCTCAATAATCCGATTCAAATATGAAGCTTTCCAACCTCTCCAAGTCTGGAGGCAGGGCTGATGGGGGAACCATCCTTTGAGTGATGATATCCGGATCTTTAAGTCCATGTCCTGTACAAACAGCTGTTACCACTGCCCCATTTAGATCAATTTTGTTTGACTGGATTTGTGATTTCAATCCTGCAAGTCCAGCCGCAGAGGCAGGTTCAACCCAGATACCCTCTCCCGCCAGAAGGCGTTGCATTTCGAGTATTTTATCATCGTTGACAGCGATAATCCTGCCGCCTGATTCCTGAGCCGCTTCCAAAGCCTGTTCGCCGCGGGCAGGATTTCCGATCCGGATTGCAGTCGCAATTGTCTCAGGATTTTTTACCGGTTCACCTCGAACCAGAGGCGCGGAACCTTCCGCCTGAACTCCCAGTATTTTTGGAAGACCTGAGCTTCTGGATTTTTCGTACTGCCGGAAACCCATCCAGTATGCGGTAATATTGCCGGCGTTGCCAACCGGAAGGCATAACCAGTTGGGAGCTTTTCCCAGCGCATCGCATATTTCGAAGGCGGCGGTTTTCTGTCCTTCAAGTCTGAAAGGGTTCAGCGAATTTACCAGCGCGATCGAGTGGTTCTGGGTAATTCCCAAAACCAGGGTCAGCGCGTCGTCGAATGAACCCTGAATCTGAATTACCCTGGCGCCGTATGCAACTGCTCCAGCTAGTTTCCCTGCCGCGACTTTACCCTCAGGGATCAAGACAATACAACTCATACCAGCCCTGGCAGCATATGCAGCCGCGCTTGCAGCAGTATTACCGGTCGACGCACAAATCACAGCTTTCGCGCCGCGTCCAGCCGCTTCACTTACCGCGGCAGTCATGCCGCGGTCCTTAAATGAGCCGGTCGGATTTAAACCTTCGAATTTGATGAATAATTCGAAACCTCCACCGAGAGTAACAGCAAGGCGTGGTACAGGAATTAAAGGAGTGTTGCCTTCCAGCATACTGATATTTAAAGTGTGACTTGGGAGATCCAAAAATTGAGAATATCTGTGCAGAACGCCTTGATACGACATAATTTATTTTAAGTATCCTTATCTTTTATCATTTATTTCAAGCATGTTCGTCTGGATAAAAACTCTTCAGCTCGGGTATGGGAAAAATGGTAGTTGATATCCTAATCGCTCGAATTATTCGGATCTGAATTGAATTTGCTGATACGACTGTTGGCGAGTTTGACGTACTGCGGGTTAATTTCGTATCCGATATAATGGCGGTTTGTTTCAATCGCCGCCAGTGCGACCTGTCCGCTGCCAATGAATGGGTCCAGGACTACCTCTTTTTCGAAAGTGTAAAACTTTATCAATCGACGTGGGAGTTCTACCGGAAAAGGAGCTGGATGCCCGATTTTTCTGGCTGATACTGCAGGAAAAGTCCAAACGCTTTTGCTGTATTCCAAAAATTCTTCCCTGTTGATGGTAGGCTTTCTTTGGTCTGGTTTGTGGCGTTTGCTGCTCCCTTTTGAAAACACCAGGATATATTCATGGACATCGCGCAGAGTTGGATTGGATGGCGACATCCAGCTCCCCCAGGCGGTCGAAGAGCCTGCACTGGAGGCCTTATTCCAGATGATCTCGCCGCGCATCGAAAATCCCACTTCGATCATATCCCGGATGATGAATGCATGCAGGGGAATATATGGTTTGCGACCTAAATTGGCGATATTAATACAAATCCTGCCTCCGGGAACCATAACCCGGTATATTTCCCGCCAAACCTGCTTTAACGTGTTTGTATATTCGGCAAGAGTGAGATCTTGGTCATACTCTTTGCCGACATTATAAGGTGGGGATGTTACCATCAGGTGAGTGCAGGAATCTGGCAGTTGTGTCATGTTCGTGGCGGACTGGCAATAAATTTGATTTAATTGTTTCCCCGGGATTAAATTTTCGATATAGTTGGAGGTATTTGGATCATGGATATCCATGTACATACGGGCGCGATAAAATTCTGATGAATCATGGCTTATCCGGCCCCGTGTTCCAAAACTGCTGGTTGATGTGCTACGCCTTTTTTTGTTCCTTTCTGGTTTATGCTTTTTCATCCGAATGCCTGATAGATTGAATCAGTAATTCCCGTTTACAGTAATAAGAGCTTGTATTTTATTGAAAGTTGTTACGCCAATTCCCGGCACCT
This sequence comes from Anaerolineales bacterium, assembly GCA_046259385.1. Lineage (GTDB taxonomy): Bacteria > Chloroflexota > Anaerolineae > Anaerolineales > UBA4823 > CAVWDI01. The sequence goes on along the minus strand of JBJYWI010000158.1, from coordinate 31,877 downwards.
TCTGGATCTGGTCAATACTCTCGAAGAACCCATTTTCTTCTCTGTAGGCGATAATCTGAAGAGCTTTTTTTTCTCCGATTCCGGGCAGGCTTTCCAATTCTGATTGAGTTGCGTGATTAATATTAATTTTTGGGGAAACCTGGTTTATGGCAGCTCTTGTATCTTGGGTAGACGTGAACAAAATGGAGGTTGAAGTAATTTCTTCAGGAATGTGGATTGTTTCTCCATCCTGAAGTAGTCTGGCGAGGTTTATCACGCTGTGACCAGCTGAGGGTAAAAATCCGCCAGCGGTATCAACAAGGTTATTTATCCTGCTTCCATCAGGTAGAGTGTATACTCCGGGATTTTGAACTGCACCTGAGATGTTGACAATAATTGGGGCAGAAGTAGGGGCAGGGTTGAGTTTGATGGGCTCACCGATTGGCTGGCTACTGGTCAAATAGATTATGCCCGAAGCAAGCAAACCTCCGATAATTCCAAATGCTGTCCCAAATAATATATAGATCAATTTTTCACGCATCTGATTAAATATTTCGGGTTTATCCCTATTCCGGCAGCAACCTCAAACCTAACCTTTGTTTCTCTGTGTCGATATGCAGAATAAGGACATTAATGTTTTGCCCTACATCTACCATTTTTTCAGGCTCTATTTGATCAAGCTCGTTGTCGCCCATTTCGGATATGTGGATCAATCCATCCAATCCTTCTTCGAGCCTAGCAAAAACTCCATAAGGCGCAATGCTTGTAACAATCGCCTCAGTCACCTGACCCGGGAAATATCTTTCCTGCACGTTTTCCCATGGATTGGATTGCAGGCGTTTGAAACTGAGGGCTATTCTGGACCGCTTTTTATCTACCTGGATTACATACGCTTCAACTTTCTCCCCTACTGAAACCACTTCTGTTGGATGTTGGACTCTTCCCCAGGATATTTCAGATACGTGCACCAGCCCTTCTATACCCCCCAAATCGACAAATACGCCAAAATCAGTGATATTGGTAACAGGTCCACTGACGCAATCCCCGGCTTGAAGATTGTTCAACAACTGGTTCCTCATCCCTGGCTCGGAAAGAGCAGCCCTCTCGGAAAAAACCACCCGATTGTTTTCCTGGTCACATTCAATCACTTTTAACAGTAATGTACTGCCGATATACTTTTCCAGGTATTTTTCAATATCCTTCTCATCACAGCGGATGTTAAGTAAATGTGAAACCGGTACAAATCCCTGAAGTTTATCGCCTTCCACCAGTAATCCACCGCGATTGTAATCAATAACTTCAAGGTTGGTGAGTTGATCCTCTTGATAGATCAGATTTGCAAAATCCCAGTCTGTCCTACCTGCTGGAAAGCCTGAGATTATTATTTGAAATGGAGTTTCAGCGCGTTCACTTTTAGTGTCTGCATAACCATCGTTTGAACCGGAACCTTCCTCTTCCTCGCCAAGAACAGATTCCCACCATCCTTCATCAAGCGGGGGTAGAGTATTCTCGCCCTCATTTGATCCAGGCGCATACTGGTCGTCATAATTTTTTTCTATATTCACCATAAAAATACCCTCCCTTAAAATGTCCCAGCTTCGTTTTTGATTTCTCCGGTTGATTCGACGGTATCTTCCTGCCTTGCCTGCGTTTCCATTTCAATTATTGCTCTCGCAACTCTCTCAATTGCAACACGTTGTTTGCGGTAAAGGTCCGCCTCGGACATTGCCAGCCGCATAGCGACTTCGCGCACTTTCCGCCCTTCAAGGAATTTCATATCCAGGATATTATATAAAATCCATTCGGCAGTAAATTTCCGATCTCCTTCCGGGCGCACCTGTTCGACCGCAGAGCGCAGTATAGCTCTCAGCGCGTTAGTTGGATTTTCATCATGATCGGGTAGAGCTTGCTGCACAACCTGAAGATCCATGAGCGGGCTCTGGGTCAATTTAGGCCCTCCCCAATAATGACTTAATGCCTCCTTTACCCATTTAGGGATTTTATTTGAGGCCAGATCCAAATAAGGTGTAGACAGGATATCGGATCCATCGTAACGTGACGCTGCCCGCAGATACTGGATCATGTCCATTTGTGGAGCTAAGTCCTGCAACGAGCTAAATGCCTGCTGCTGGAGATGAAGATCTTTCAAGGCGAGTGAAGCCCGTTCTACCAGGATAGAAAGAGCAGCAGCCTGTTCATCGTTTAAAGTTTTTCCTATCTCATGTTGTATTCCAAGCAGTCCAAGAATCTGGTTCCTTGTTTCAGCGTCTTCAAAAAGGGGAACTAACCAGAAATCGCCTGATGAGAACAAATCATTGTGACGGCCGTTTTGGGCAGTTTGTTCAAGCAGGTCAGCAGAGAGATTTTCGAGATCCAGTTTTTTTAAGTTGCCGATGGTTACAAGCAGATCGATTCCTCTTGTACTTAAACCAGCGATGAAACCTTGAGATAACTGGAGTTGATCGCATACAGCAGCGAGTATAGCTTCCAGAAATTGGTGCATATCTTCGGAAGTTAACAAGCGGTCTTCAAGTGATTGAAGCAGTTCCATCTCATTGCGGTCGCGAACAGGGAATATAAACTGCTCCCAGGTTGGCGCGGTGAGTGTAATTATATGTTCCAGAACCAGAATGGAGAAAACCATCAAAACCGGCAGCAGTGTTGAAACGTTTATCTCAAATCTGGCGCCAAGTCTGTTTACGAATGTGGTAATTGCGAGGACTGTTGAAGCTGTGACAGGGCCGCGCAAGAGCCATTTAAATAAGCGCCTTTTAACAACCCGATCAGGCCAGGCTACGCCGAAGAAGGCAACCGAATAAGCCATCAGCACCAGTAATATTGAGACGAGCAAGTTGCTGGTTATTACTGTTATCCAGAAGAGAATCGGATACTGGGCGGCTATTTGGAAGCCAAATAACAAATACGGAAATGTGCCAACGGCTGGCGCGAGTGCGCCGGCGATTAGGTAACGCATCCTGCGGCGGCTGGCGCTGGTAACAGTTCGCTGATAGGCTCTCCAGAAATTCCACCAGGATACCCCCATGGCTATTAAGTATAGACCTGTGAATACAATAGTCAACCCAGTCCGTTCCAGGTGAGTGGTAAATTGATCGTATTGAACAAGCGGCCCGACTAGTTGTGAGAAAAGGAGAGCGATAACAAATAGAATAGAGATCAGATAGCTGCAGCGGACAGCCCAACGCCTGCGACCGCGAGAAGGCTTCCCGGTTGTTTCCAGGATCGCGTCCGAGAAATGGAGGTAGGCAGACGGCAGAAAAATAATCCCCAGCCACTGGAACCGGAACCAGAATGCAAGCAGTGTTGCAGTTTTGGAAACTGTGCTTAACGCCTCTCCCACATAAACGACCACAACACATAAAAGAATGATTGCTAATGACCTGGCGACCCGGTCACGCAAATTGAAAGACAGCGCATAAAGAAGCAAGGAGAAGGCTGTTATCGCGATCCCGGCAGTGAGCAGGTCATTTATTGTTTGAAGTGAGCCAGTCAGAATTTCAGGCATATTCATAAATATGGATATTATCAATCACGGTTAAAATGCCGGGAATTGAAAATATAAATGCTCGGGAATCGCAAGGCTTAATACTGGAGCTCGATCTTGCAGATTACAAAAGAGATTTGCCAAAGAATACTGCCACGTCATGATTACTGTAGTATCTATCATTAAAGCCAATAAAATCGAATCCATACTTGTGCGCTAATCTAATGGCTGGGTCGTTTTTTAGTTGCATCTCAAGCACCAGCAACCGGCAGGCGTGATTAGCTCCCCATTCCAAAGAGGAGAAAAGCAGTGTTGTCCCAATACCCTTCCGGCGTAATCGCCGTTCAACAACCAGATCGGAGATCCAGGCTGTGCCAGGAGCAACATCTAGGCTCAAGCTCACATAACCAACTGTAATATCCTGAAGGGATGCTACAAGAAGCCCTGGACGATTTGTCCAGTCATTCAGTAATGTTTTTGGACGGCGGGGGTATTCAACCCTTTGGGTGTGCGGCAGGCGCACTCTCCGGAATGTGGTTGTGTTGTGATTCTGGTCCCTTGAAGTATGGATATCCATCTGCAGGACATAATCTGTCTCGTAGTTATGTTCCATATGGATAATCGCAGCAATGTCGCTGGCAATTGCAGAGCGGATCTGGATTTCAGCCATAATTATTCAATTACGGTACCCCGGTCTCTTCTGGGGCTCTCACCACAAGGATTCTTATTATGCAAGGCTGGGAAGCCTGGGCTTGATTATCAACCACGACCATCCCTAGCTGATATTCCCCAGGTGTGAGCCTTCGGGTATCCCAGTCACCAAGCTTTCCATCCCGTACGACCTGGTTTCCAGCCTGCAGCGTTAACCACACTGTTTCCTCCGGTCGTTTGATCTCTAGTTTATAAAAGCCGAAATTTGAAATATCCGCAGTTCCCAGTATTTCAACGACCCCGCTGACCTCCTGTCCCTCGATCGGGAATGATACCATTATCTGGTCAGGAATACAGCCTTCTCCAATTGCTGATGCAGGAGGCAGCGCCTCTTCAGACATGCCGCTTTCTTCAGGGTTTGCCATTTCTGCGGAAACTGTCGTGGTAGCGGTTGAGAGTGGATTTATCGTGGGGGTAGGTATAGCGGAGGCTGCAGGTATTGCGGGCGAGATAAAGTAGACCAAAACAAATTCTGAAACTGCCATCGTCAACAGCAGAACTAAAACCGAGGCGGCCTGGTTCAACCGTGATTGAGCGCTCTCTCGTTCGAGTCCAAAAGCTGCATCTTTTAATTCTTGCCAGGAAAGGACAAATTTCCGAATAAAGAATAGTGCTGCTAACCCGATAAGCAGATATATCCAGAATTCAAAAGCAGTAAAAAAGCCGATCGCTTCTTCCATTCCCCTCCGGATGAATGAAAATTTTAACTGAGTCCATACTTTTACAGCTTGTGTATTTGCGCGTAATGCAATTCACGGGTTTCATTATAAACGAGACAGGACTTCACGGATCATAACCAGTAATTTGGGAACAATTATTTCTCCGGCAGCAAGCACTTCTTCGTGGGTTGTAAGGGTGTCTCCGTCAAGATTAGCTTTATTGCTGATACCGGAGAAACCGAGAACGCTGGTGTTTCCATGTCTGGCAACAATCACTTCCGGAACCGTTGACATGCCTACCGCATCAACACCTGCCGTCCGGAGAAAGCGCAGGTCTGCTGGTGTTTCAAACGAGGGGCCTGCCAGTGATACGTATACCCCTTCTCTGAGTGTGACCCTTTTTTCCTTAGCAATGCTGCGAGCTAGATTTGACAGTTCGCGGTCATACGCCTGACCCATATCAGGAAATCTTGGTCCAATTTCGTCTATATTTGCACCTCTTAATGGTGTTGCGCCAGCAATTCCAATTAAGTTTAAATGATCAGTAATCAACATCACATCGCCTGGAATAAAATCCGGATTTACCGCACCGGCTGCGTTTGTGACTATGAGTATTTCAATTCCAAGCCTTTGCATGACACGTACAGGAAATCCAATCTGAGGCATACTATACCCTTCATAGTAGTGAGCTCTTCCCTGCATAACTACCACAGGTACCCCCTCGAGAATTCCCAGCACAAGCTGACCGGAGTGACCCTCGATGGTGGGCACTGGCCAGTTCGGCAGTTTTTTGTATGGAATGGCATTCCGATCTTCCACGGAATCCGCCAGTGGTCCCAAACCAGACCCAAGAATCAGTCCTACCCTTGGAGAAATTTCGGTCAGACCGCGAATAATGTCAGCAGTTTCATCGAATTGTTCAAGGGTGAAATAATCGTTCATTGCGAAATATCTCCTGATATGCGATTAGACTTATTCATTGTAAAGTGGTTAGCATTGAAATCTATTATCAGTGATTTGATAATGGCAGGTAATTGAACTGTGCGTAAGGTCTCCTCACGGGAATTGCTAGAATAAGCTGGATAAGTATTTTTTGTAAATATCCACCCTGTACAAATCCTGATATTAATCATATGGACAAAAATGTGAGAGGTACAATTTTTAATTAACCATTAATAAACAAGCTGAGATTGGATTATCCCAGCCTGAATTGACCTAATATTATAACATGTCAGCCCTATTGCAGAGCCTGCTTGAATGCTTCGACGGTGTATTCTACCGCTTCGTCGTTAATCCAGTAATGAGTTACCAGACGGATACGGTTTGCGTCCACGAGACCGACCTTTACTCCGAGCTGGTTTAACTTGGCTGCAAGCTGGGCTGCGTTGATCTGGGTGTTCTGATTATCCATGTTGAAGTAAACCATATTGGTTGCAGGTTGTTCTGTGTCAACAATGATCCCAGGAATCGAATTTAAACCCTGGGCTAGCGTTCGAGCGCGCTGGTGGTCTTCACCAATTCTTGGAACCATCTTCTCCAATGCGATGATCCCAGCTGCAGCAAGTATGCCTGCCTGGCGCATTCCTCCACCAAGCTGTTTGCGGATGCGGTGGGCACGGTAAATAAAATCCTCAGAGCCGCATAAAACAGAACCAACAGGAGCACATAAGCCTTTGCTCAAACAAAATGTTACCGAGTCGAATTGCTCAGAAAGATCCATGGGGTCGACTTCAAGGGCTGCCGCAGCATTAAAAATTCTTGCACCGTCCAGATGCATTGAAATATTGTATTCGTGAGCGAGACTGGCGACAGCGCGCATGTATTCATTCTCGATTGGGACTCCTCCGCAGCGGTTATGGGTGTTTTCAAGAACGATAAGCCTTGAGACCGGAAAGTGCGCATCATCACTCCGAATCGCAGATCGGATATCTTGAATATCCAGCGTCCCATCGGGTCTGTTTGGAAGCTGGTGCGAATGCACTCCCCCCAGAGAAGATATGCCTCCACACTCGTACAGAAAGGTGTGCGAAAGGTTGCCCAGAATAACTTCATCGCCCCGGGTGCAGTGTGCAAGAATTGCTGCCAGATTGCCCATCGTACCTGAAGGGATGAACAATGCAGCTTGTTTTCCCAACATTCCAGCAGACATCTCTTGAAGGCGGTTTATCGTGGGGTCTTCACCATAAACATCGTCTCCAACTGGAGCTTCATACATTGCCTCACGCATCTCTTGAGTTGGTTGTGTTACCGTGTCGGATCGAAGATCTACAGTTTTCATCACGTTCTCCAGCTAATTAGGTGGGAAATTAATATCATTCTTTACTCATGCTGATATGCTTATTGGGTTTGGGTTTATCCCTAGGCAGCCTTTCTTAGTTGATCAAGAATTTCTTCGAGCGCTTCTGGCAGTGGAGCCTCAAAATATCGCATCTCACCCTCTTGTGCAAGTCTGATTCCCAGGGTTCTGGCGTGTAGAAAAAATCGCTCTACTGGAAGGGAAGGGTGCCGTCTGCCGTAAATAGTGTCCCCGGTTATCGGACATCCCAAAAAAGCCATATGCAGACGGATCTGGTGGGTCCGCCCGGTAATAGGGTGGATTTCAACTAGGTTGTGTTCCGGGAAAGATTCTACAACCTTATACTCGGTGATTGCATCGCGGCCTTTGCCAGGTGGTACAACCGCCATTCTACGACGCATTTTCTCATCCCTGCCAATTGGCGCTTCGACCCGGCCGGTTTGTGTCGGGAGAGTTCCATCAATGAGCGCCAGGTATGTTTTGTTTGCCTTTCTTTCACGAAACTGATTCTGGAGCCATCTGTGTGTTTTATCATTTTTTGCGAGGATCAAGATCCCTGAAGTATCTTTGTCAAGCCGGTGTACCACACCTGGGCGGCCTTCTCCACCGATTCCTTCCATCGCAGGCGCATGGCTTAGCGCAGCGTGAACCAGGGTTCCGGAGTTGTGACCAGCAGCTGGGTGAACTACCATTCCAGCTTGCTTGTTGACTACTAGTACATTTTCATCTTCGAAAATGATATCTAAAGGGATTTCTTCCGGAATTAGATCTGTCGGGATGGGGGGTGGTATAGTGACCTGTATGGTCGATGGGCTCGAGAGCAAACGACCTGTTTTGTCAGCAATCTTACCGTCAATGGTTACATTTCCGTCTTTAATTAATCGCTGAATGTTGGAGCGGGAGAATTCTGGGAGGCAGTTTACAAGGAATAAGTCAAGGCGTTGACCCTTTTCATCATCAAAAATAAATATTACAGATCGGTCATTCACCCTTGAGTTCCTCGAAGGGTGGGTTAGGAACTAATTCTTGAGAATTTTGGTTGTCCACTTCGGTTAATTGGGACTTTTCTAACTTTTCTTTCCGCTCGCGCTGAATCAGACTGACCGCAAGCAGGGCAACGCCAATGGATATGCTCGCGTCAGCGATATTGAATACAGCAAAGCTGTCCAACGAAATGAAATCAGTGACGTGTCCGATGGTAAGCCGGTCGATCAGATTTCCAATTGCTCCACCAAGCTGCAAGGCAAGAGCCAACCTTAACAACCAGTCATTACGCGGTATTCTTGGGAAATAAATCAGGATTGCGATTGAAACAACAACCGCTAGAATTGCGAATGCAATACCGAAATTCTGTAACATCCCGAACGCAGCGCCGGTGTTGCTCCAGTGAACAATCCGGGCGTAATTGACAATCCAGTGATTTTGCGGCCAGATCTCACCGAAGTGCAGATTCGACCTGACGAGATTTTTTGTAACCTGATCCAGCAGTATTATTGTGCCGGATATGGTTAATAAAAAAGCATAATCCTTTATCGGTTTTTTCAATATTTTCTCCAAAGATCGTGGTAAATTCCCCCAATTTTACCTCAAGAAGGCTGGGAAGCTGTATTCCTTATTTACTCCACACCTTCTTTACATGCTGCTACACTCTTAAGTCATTCTGCTATCAGGTATGTGTTTTCAAAAATTTCGTCTGCAGGAGCGTTAATTGCAAATGCAAGGTCGAGTAAGAAGGAAGGCAATTTCAGAATTGTGGATCGAGGTTTGCTGTTTTCCAAATCAGGTTGTGCGTAAAAAAGCAGGTGGGATTTGCACCCGTAATTACAATCAGAAGCGCCAAAACCTAGTGCAGGCATATGCATTTTGGAGTGGGATGCTAGCATCTGGCTCCAGCAGCACTCAATTGGTTTTCTTGGTGGATTTACACTCCCGTTTGAAATGTAACTGTATGCGGTTGGATGTGCGAGACATCTTAGATAATCAATGTGCCAGTGCTTTTGAAGGGGTTTTCCACTGATGTGCCGCCCCAAGCGGGCTTTGATTCCTCCATAACCGTTTGCGCTGCCCAGGTATATATACACTCCTTTTTCAAAACAATATTGACCTAATCGCCCAACGACAATTTTTTTGGTTGGAAAAGGTGCAGCTCCAGAGCATAACTGCCAGTGAAAGTTGGCAGGGGAGGAACTATATTTATTTGAGTTTGTTTTTTGCTAGCCAATAATTGAAGTTGAGATCTTCAAGCAATCAAATCGAAATAATAAGACATTGTTCATAAATCTCTTCGTTTAAATAGAACGATTGCAAATGCAAAAGCGGCAATTGTGTAACAAGCTGCGTATATTACCATCGCCAGACTTGGATAATATGCGGAAGTGAACGGGGAAAAACCTATCGCTGCCACAAGCGGGGATTGGATTTCGTGGACAGCGCGCCTCCAGAGCGCTTCGCTCGGCATAATCAGGCTGGTCACCACCCCAATATTTCTGGCAATCTGGCTTGTTGAAATATCGGACATGTATGATCCGATCTGCTCGATCCAACCTCCAATGAAAGCAATGCCATAGAGTCCCAGGATGATAACACCATTTGTCAGAGTTGAAAATGTTGTCCCGCCCAGCAGGGAGATTGAAAGCAACAGTAAAAGATTCAGCCACAATAACGCTATGGCTCTCAGCGGGTGGGGAGCGGTATAACCAGTGCGAACAAATACGATTAACATGACACCCCCAGCCATCAGCAGGAGATAAAAGGTCAGCATCACTGCAAACCCCAGCCATTTCCCAGACAGAATCTCCCACCTTCGAACCGGTTTTGTTACGATTGTTTGAATGGTGCCGGAACTTATCTCACCGGATAGCGTGTCCGCTGAAATTAAGACTGTCATTATTGAAGCCAGAAAGTGAATCACAAACATGCCGGCTGTTAACAAAAAATTACGAATTTCATTCAATTGAAGCCGGTTGCTAATTCCTATATTCTGCTCCAGGTCAGAGATTAGGTAATGAAAGCCGATCCCGTAAATAATCAAGAACAACAAACCGAGCCCAACAGCAGCGAGTAAAACCTTCCTGCGGGAAGCCTCATAAAAAGTCAGTCGAGAGATGGTGAAGACAATGCTCATATCCGGGTTAAATTATTTTTTGCGATATGCGGTATAGCGGAGCTATAATTCTCCTTCGCTACCAACAATTTGTATAAACAAGTCCTCGAGAGAAAGTTGTTGTGGTTTAAGGGAAAAAACTTCCACGTCATTCTCTACAAGATATCGATTAATTAAAGGCAGTTTTGATTCCCCAATTACCTGGAATGTCAGACGGCTACCTTCCAGGTGAATATCCGTGCACCATTGGGATAATCCGGAAATTGTTTCTGGATTTAAATTGGTTGCTTTCAATTCGACTTGCAGGGTTCCCTCAAACAGATCGTTCAGATTGCTTATTTTTACAATTTCTCCACTTTTGATAAATGCAACCCGGTTGCAGGTAACTTCAACCTCACTTAAGAAGTGTGAATTCAGGAATACGGTTGTGCTGCGCTGGCTTAATTCTTTAATAATATCCCTGACAAGGCGGCGACCAACAGGGTCCAGACCTGAAGTGGGCTCATCAAGAATCACAAGCTCGGGGTTATTCAGAATTGATTGGGCAAGCCCGATACGTTGAAGCATCCCTTTTGAAAATGTATTGAGTTTTTTATCGGCATGCCTGCTAAGACCTACCAGATCAAGCAGTTCGGGGATCCGCGCTTTAGATACATCGCGTGGAATTCTGTAGAGATCAGAATGCAATAAAAGGAATTCATTCGCCCGCAGCCATCCATGGAAGCGAAAGTGTTCTGGCAGGAAGCCAATTTTTGTTCGTATATTTACGTTATCCAGAGGGGCGCCAAATAAGCTTCCCTCGCCACTTGTGGGTGCGATCAGGTTGAGCAGCATTTTGACTGAAGTGGTCTTTCCTGCCCCATTAGGACCTAAAAAACCAAATACTTCCCCCCTCTCTATCGTAAGTGTTAGGTCTTTAACAGCGAGTTTACCGCCGTATTCCTTACAAAGGCTGAAAGTTTGAATTGGCGGCGCTGATCCCATACAGTAAGTATAAAGGCAAACGGTAAAAACAGATACAGGTAGACGAGGTAGCCCTTCTGTCTTGTCTACCTGTTCAAGGATATCAGCAAATTTCAGGTAGTTATTCTAAAGAATTTGCGATCGACAGGGCGTCCGATTTATCACCCGGACCTGCTAATCCGTGTATTATGCCGTCTTTGATCCAGATAAGCAGATACATATCTCCAGTTTTGTACTCGTAATGCTTGATGAATATTCCTGTCACCCCATCAACTGCTATTTCTTCATGTTCAGAATTATTGCGGGGGACTGGAATGAGAAGCGTGGTTGTCCAGTCCACATTCCGGGAGAAATCCGATGCTTCTTCAGGGCTCATCCCTGTGATCTGAAGGAAGGCTTCGCCAATTTTTACTATATCCAAATCAGGAGGCGCTTCAACTACAGGGCTGGGTGCCTGAATCAATGATGTACAGGAAGCAAGATAGAGGTCATCAGAACCAGATTTGGATTCCCCTCCCTTTTCTTCGAAATCGCACTCCCCATAGCGAGCTTCAACACTTGCTGGTATCTCAACGGTTATGTTCGCGCCATCCAGATTCTCTGGGAGCTTTATATCGGACATATCGATATCAGCAAGGATTGTATTAATTTGCTGTAAATCAATATTGAAGGTTGCCAATCCGCCTGGGATAACTCTTAACGATGACACATCATCCATATTTGATGGCAGTCGGACTGAAAATCCAGCCATGCTGGTTGCTTCAGCAGCGTCTGTAGCTTCCTGTTGCTCACCGTACTCCTGGATGTTAACTTGGTTTGACATCATATATTCAAACTGGGACGAAGAGCCCAGTTTTTCAGGCATGTTTTCGCTTTGAAATTCAACCACACGCACCTGCTCAACCCTGAATAACCCAAGGAAAGTGTTTGCTATTGCTCTTACTTGGGAGAAAGTCAATCCAAATACCAGTAATGCGATGACCGCAAGGATTATCCATGCAGGGCGCGGTATATATGAAAACAATTTTGTAAACATGTTATTTTCCTTTTCCTGTAATACCTGAACGTGGGTTTTCATTTTTGCTAATGCTTCTTTTGAATCTAGTGGCTGTCCTAAACTCCCAGTCTCGATGAAATTCAAGGTTCGATGAACCCGTTCGATTTCGTTTTTCAAATTTTCAGCCTTCTGTTGGCATTGGAGACAATCAGTCAGGTGTTCTCTTATATTCTCATATTCTTCAGGGGTTAGTTCCTGATCAAAATAAGCCCGCAAATTGCCATCTTCGATATGCATCTCTACTCCTCCTGATCAGAATTGGTTGACTTTTTATGGATAGATTCGAATTCCCTTCCTGCTCTTACCAGCAGCGTACCAATTGAATTCTTTGAAACATTAAAGATATCGGCTAACTCTTTGTAGGAAAATCCTGAGTGGCGTAACACCAGCAGCCTGGCGGAGCGGTTGTTCATCGAAGCCAAAGTTTTTCTTACAAGTTCCTTTTCCTGCCTGCGTTCAATTCTTTCTTCAGGATCGTGTGAATGTTCCTTCTCAGAATTGCCATAAATCTTTTGGCTTTCGTAATGCACCCTGCGCTTGTTCGCCCTTAACGAATTCAATCCCCGGTTTGTAGCGACCCGGTAGATCCATCCGTAAAGGTTCTGGTCGTCCTGAGGTGGCTTCCGGTAAAGCTGAATAAAAGTATCCAGCGCGATATCTTGAGCCTCATCCCAATCCCCTGTAAGATGGTATACGACTTCACACAATCTCTCCCATTGTTCTATGAAGAAATCGTCAAAATCAAATTTGGGCTTTTCTGTAGGTACAGCCACGGTTTCTATACTGGAAGAAAACAGGTTCATTGGTGTCTCTAAATAAAGCCTGGCAGAGAATACAAAAGGTACCATGCTTCAATAGATAAACACCGCTGGATGTATTTATGTGACAATTTTACTAACAAACAGGATTACCCAGTTTTATTGTGCTTCCCGGGTATTTGGCTATTATCTGTTAGTATACCTGTTGGAAACCAGTCCTTAACCAGGTTGTCATATTACTGAGACCCAGATGGACTATCCCTCATTTAACTGGTTGACTTTCCGCAATCCGATTCGAATCTCAAATTCACCGATATTTATGTCCTCGAAATATGCGTCTTGGGGCGGTGGTGACGGGACAATATCGGTAGAGAGAGTTTCGCTTTTGATGTATTTCTCCCATGTTTGGAAAATCCGGTCGATTTCGGCGCTGGATTGGTAGGAAGTTACAATGCGGTCTTCGATATTAAAATCGGCATTCTTACGCATCGCCTGGATCCGGCGGACAATTTCACGCGCCAGCCCTTCATCCCGTAGATCTTGCGTAATCCGTGCATCAACTGCTACGGTCACCAGTTTATCCGCCGCAACCGCCATGCCTTCGAGGGGTATGGTGGAGACCTGGATCTCTTCAGGGAACAAATCGAGACTTTCACCATCCACTTCGATCGCAACAGGTATATTGGCACTTACACTCTCCGCAACACTGCTTTGGTTAAGCAAACCCAATGCGGTTTGTATTTTTGGAAGTTTGGGGCCATATTTTGGTCCTAGCATTTTATTGTCCGGTAGGATGCGAAAAGTAACTAGGTCCGTTGCCCGGCTTACAAAATCAAACTCCTTTACGTTCAACTCGTCTTTGATAATTTCCTGGAAATCCTGTTCCAGTTCCTGTTTCTCACCGGTATAGACTAGAACTCTGGCGAGCGGCTGGCGGACTTTCAACCCCGCACTGTTACGGGCGCTGAGTCCCAGACTTGCAATCTGGCGGGATAGGCTCATCTGTTTTAGGAGGTTTTCGTCAACCGCTGATTGATCATCTTTAGGCCAGAGGGTGTGGTGAACGCTAGTTAGGGCGTTTTTATAGAAAGAAGTGACTAGATTTTGGTACATGCTGTCGGTAACAAAGGGGATAAACGGAGCGAGCATGCGGATGAATTTCAACAATACATGATAAAGGGTGGCATAGGCTGTATTTTTATCCTCGTCGTGTTCACTCTTCCAAAATCTCCTCCTGCTGCGGCGGATATACCAGTTGGACAAATCGTCAAGGAAAGTTTCCAGCTCAGTCGTCGCACTGAAAGGATCAGAATTTTCCAATGCATGGGTTACAACCGGGATGATCTGGTTTATGCGCGCAAGTATCCACACATCAAGCAGGTTTTTACTCTGGGGTGTTTGTTCATAAGGGTGAAAAGGGTCAAAAACCTGTTCCTGCTCAGCTCCCCTGGTATCAGAGATCGGTGTCCAGTTATCAATGTTTGCATAGGTGACCAGAAAACTGTATACATTCCAGAGTGGGATCAGGAAGCGGCGGCGGGTTTCATCGCCGCGGTTGTAGCCAAATAAAAGGTCGTTCTCTGGTTTATGGGCGCAGTAAAGCCAACGCATAACATCGACACCCATCTGGTCAGCGGCTTCATTGAATTCAATCGAATTGCCCCAGCTTTTATGCATTGGCCGACCATCTTCAGCTAGAAGGGTGGCGTAACTGAAGTTTTCCAGGAAGGATGGGCTTTTATCGATTACTGTACCCATCGCAAGCATACTGTAAAACCAATTTCGGAATTGACCTGGAAAGGATTCGCTGATCCAGTCAGCCGGATACCATGTCCGCCAGTATTCGCGGTCTTTCCGATAGCGCAATGTGCTGAATGAAACAATACCAGCGTCCAACCAGGGGTTGCCCACATCCGGTATCCTTGTCATTAAGCCATCGCATTCCGGGCATTTTATTTTTACATAATCTATAAATGGTCTGTGTGGGGTATGACCAGCGAAGGCTTCCCAGCCTTCTACAGCTCTTTCCTGGAGTTCAAACTCGTCTCCGATAACCTCATGTGCACCGCAGTTTTCACAAATCCAGATTGGAAGAGCCAGCCCCCAATAACGTTTTTTACTGATCATCCAGTCATGCATATTATGGAGCCAATCCATCTCACGGGAGTAACCAAATTCCGGGATCCAGCGAATCTGGTCAACCACATCCATTATCTGGTAGCGCAGGCTGCGTTCTTTCTGTTCTGAGGTAAGTTCGCTTCTGGGTTGATCGTAGACTTCACCCATACTCACAAACCATTCATCGACTAGACGGAAGATTAATTCTGTCGCGCAGCGCCAGCACCTGGGATAACGGTGTAAATAATCCCGCACTTTGTACAGGATGCCTTTTCGATCAAGATCCTTAAAAATCGGTTCCGCGATCTCAGCCACATTTTGTCCTGTTATCCAATCGAATCCCTCTACAAAAAAGCCTTCCTCATCCAAAGGTGCAATAATTGGGAATTTATGCTCTTTGCCGAGTTCAAAGTCCTCCGCGCCGCATCCCGGGGCTATATGGACGATTCCCGTACCCTCTGTCTCCCCGACTTCTTCCCACAATATGACCTGGTGGGCCTGTGCAGCCGTTTCCTCGACGTCTTTTATTAATTTTTTCATCAATGACAGTCCTCCAGGAATATTGGCTGCCGGAAGGTCGTCAAACGGACCGTCATAAGTCCATCCTTCCATCTCCGCCCCTTTCAGCTGATCAATGATTTCATAATCGCCGTCCAACATATACAGGGTGCCTTTAGAAAGGTAATAATATTCCTCGCCTTGCTGGACTTTTACATATTCGAGTTCCGGACCCACTGCCGCAGCGACATTGCTTGTCAGAGTCCAGGGGGTAGTGGTCCAAACTAGGAGTGATTCTCTTTCCCGCCCTCGCAATGGAAAGCGCAGGGTGACGCTCGGGTGGGTTAATTCAACATACCCATCGGTGACGATCTCGTGCTGGCTGATTCCAGTTGCACAGCGAGGGCACCATGGCATGACATCCGCGCCGCGATACAGCCAACCATTTTCCCAGCAAATCTTGAGAAATTTCCAGATCATGTAATTATTTTCATTTGAAAAAGTGAAATAGCTGCCTCCCAGTTCTGGAAGCCCGAGACGCCCCACAATCTGTTCTACGCTGTCGGTTACCTCACCATTAGGACCTTCTACTGTGATCACCAGAGAGGGATCATTAAGCAGCATCTTTGCTAATTCGCGCAGTTGCTTGGTGTCATTCCAGTCCATCCAATAACCCAACCGGATCGATTGCTCAGTTTGGACAGCGGCATAACGCAGTACCCGTGCTTTGCATTCAAGTACGAATTTCTCTAATCCATAATCTTCGATATCCTTCTTGGACTTAAATCCCTTTTCCTTTTCTACTTCGACCTCAACCCATAGCCCCTGACAGTCGAAACCGTTCTGGTATCGTAATTTTCGGCCGCGCATTGTCCAGTATCGCATAAATAAGTCTTTGTATGTACGCCCCCAACCATGGTGGACGCCCATTGGATTGTTTGCTGTGATGGGTCCATCGATAAATGACCAGGGAGGGTCATCCTTGTGGATTTCAAAAAGTTTGTTAAAAGCATCTGATTTATCCCAGAATTCTAAAATTTCCCTTTCCAGGGAGGGAAAATCAATTCGATTTGGCACTTCTTTAAAAGGCATTCTTGCTTCAACCTCCAAATGATTTGTTTAGCTTCAAAATTTTACTAACAGATATTCCATAACCCAGTGTATCTATTCTTACCCTTGTGTTTTAATTTTTACGATATCTTCCTTTGTAAGATAGTGTCCTGCATACCTTACGGAAAAAAAGAACTCCCGTCCACTCAGGGACGAGAGTTTAAATAATTCTCCCGTGGTACCACCCAGTTTCCCGCCATTAGCGGGCGACTCAGCCGAGCACAGTACCTGATAGAGACCGAAAGGTTGTACGATACTCGCGTAATTGGTAACGGGTTACGATCCCGGTCGGCTTAATAATTGAATTTCACAATTAAGTTGTTCAACGTTCAGCATTCAGCTCAAGAAGGATTTTCAACCTGGTTGCCTGTCCTGGCTCTCACTGTTTCCAGGTTCGCTGACAGTATAATCCAGGCGTACTCGTTTCCGTCATAGCTTTTATTTGATTTTATGCTGCCCAGGATTATGCCATAATTGGTTATAGAGGTCAACAACAAATGGTGTGAGTGGGATGCGCGCAGTCGGGAAACCTCTCGCAATGTAAAATAGGGTTTTCTGAATAAAATGTTAGAAGCGATCATTTTGGATATAATGAATTGAAGTCAGCCTAAAGAAGAAAAGCTAAATTATGGAGCTAGAGGTTAGATAATATGGAAATTCTGGGAATTGATATCGGGGGTTCGGGGATTAAAGGTGCGCCGGTGGATACAAAGACCGGAATTTTACTCGAGGCGAGATACCGGATACCGACCCCGGATAAGGCTAAGCCGAAACCGGTTGCAGAGGCGGTAAGAGATCTGGCGGATCATTTTATGTGGAGCGGATTGATTGGTTGCGGTTTTCCAGCCGCGATCCGAAATGGAAGTCCTGTAACTGCCGCCAATGTGCATAACGATTGGATAGGCACAAATGCGAATGATCTTTTTTCCAAATACACTGGGTGCCGGGTAATGGTTGTAAATGATGCCGACGCTGCGGGTCTCGCTGAAATGAAATTTGGGGCTGGAAATGATCGAATGGGGACGGTAATACTCGTGACTATAGGTACCGGTCTTGGAACAGCTTTGTTCTTGGATGGCAAACTGTTGCCGAATGTTGAACTGGGTCACATTGAGATAAACGGGAAAGATGCTGAAGTAAAAGCTACTGATGCCGCCAGGAAAAGGGAAAAGATGTCCTGGAAAAAATGGGCAGGTTACTTTAACAGATATTTATTAACCCTTGAAAAATTATTCTGGCCGGATTTATTTATCCTTGGCGGCGGGGTGAGTAAAAAACATGACAGGTTTATCCCCTATTTAACTGTTCAGGCAGAAGTACTACCTGCGCAACTGCTTAACAACGCCGGTATTGTAGGCGCTGCGCTAGCTATGGATTTAGTTTTGGAAGCTGGATATATCAAGCAGGACGACAGCAGTGTGATTTCTTTATGAGATTAGTAAGAATTTACCTGCAGGATTGATAAATAAAATTTTGCAGCGTTCTTGAGTGACTGTTTCTTCCCGGAAAGTTTTTCAAATATGCTCTTAAAAATACATATCAATGATGCCGATGCTATGACACTCAGGTAAACGTCAACCGGGGTGCGGTAGCGGGTAACTCCATATGTAATTGCAGCATAGAGGGTAAAGGGAATTAATAGTGTGCAAAACAGGCTGGTTTGGGTCCATATTTCCCGATAAAGCCAGAATCCAGCCAGACCAAGAATAAGTAAAGGGACATAAGAAATTTAGTAAACAAATTGTTTTATCTGGGATAGGGTTACCGGTTCCAATCTCCAAGACCATAATGCAATCACCTTTAGTAATGTCAGTTTGAAGAATTCACCCGGGTGTTCGAACCAGTAACTCCATGGTGTTGATTTTTTCCATACTTGAACCTGCTCTGAGACATCCCAAGCATCTGTTGTTTATCCCAAAAAGAGCCCTGTTCATATACAGCGTATGAACTTTGAGAGCGGTAATTTGGATCAGAAAATGGCCCTGTTCCCTGGTAATACTCTAACATCATGGGGTGATATGCTTTATAGACATTGCCAACCCCATATGATCCATATGGTGATGGTACTTCTGCTACAAGCCAATTTCGAATCGTCCAGGGTGTGAGTATTGCTAGGAATACAATGGATAAAGTGAGAGACTGTTTTACAAAAATTTTTGGTATGTTTGCGGCGAGGTAATACCAAGCTAGGATAAAGGGAATCAGGAAAACAACTTTTGGCCGACAGAGAGCAGCGAATCCTAGAAAGAATGCTGCTGGGTATACATATTTTCCGGTGGGATTATCCTGCATTTGCAGCAAGAACCAAACTGATGCTAGCAGGTATAAAGTGAATAACATTGTCTCGAAAATATTTGGTGGACTGCCCTGGAAAAATAATACGGGTAAAAGATTACCCAAAGATCTGCCAAAATACCTGCGGCATTTGAAAAGAGTTTGTTGCCAACAAGAAATGCAACAAAACCAACCAGCCCGCAAATAATGGATAATGAAACTGCGATCCCAAACCATGTTTCACCAAACAGCAAATAGCTGGCGGCCAGAAAAAAGGGATACAAAGGGGGAAGGTATGCCAGTCTGTATTTAAGTGAAGCATTGTTAACCAACAGCGCTGAACCTTTACTGTCCATTAGATTACTGGCAGGCCGATGATATAACCTGAAACTGGCCCCTGAAAGGCGTCCCTTCTCAGATAGTAATAAAGCATATGGGAGCCAATACTGACTGCCGTCAATATTTAGAAAACAAAGATTGGTTTGTTGGTTAAGGATTTAACCAAATCTAGGAATTTATTAAATTAGGAAATATCGAACATGTCCAATGTGGGCTAAATTAATACAAAAATTGTCACACAGGGTGATTTGATGCGAAAATATACCTAATTATTTAGATGCATAGTTATTTGTTACTAATAAGCGCCCAGACGTCTGATTACAACCCATGGTGTGCGAATCAGAATAAATATATCCAACCAGATAGACCAGTTGCGAAAATAATATTCATCCATTAGAACGCGGAACTCGTAACTCACATCATTTCGACCATAAACCTGCCACATTCCGGTCAAACCCGGTCTTAGGCGGATGTAATGGTGGAAAGTGTCTGCATGCAGGTCTTTTTGCTCTGGCATGAACGGCCGAGGCCCTACCAGACTCATGTCACCGTTGAATACATTCCATAATTGAGGCAGTTCATCGATGCTGTAAAGTCTTAAAATCCGTCCAACAGGTGTAATACGAGGGTCATCCTTCAATTTCTGGTAACTGTCCCACTCATCTTGAAACATCGAGTTGCTGGTTAGATATTCATCCAATTTCTGATCTGCATCTTCGTACATGGTCCGGAATTTCAGCATCTTGAAACTCTGGCCGTCTTTTCCGATTCGGGTTTGTTTATATAAAACGGACCCTTTTGATGTCAATTTAACGACAAGAGAAATGATCAGGAAGATAGGGGATAAAAAGAGCATTAATAAGAGCGATCCAATCAAGTCAAACAACTGTTTTTGAGCACGCGCTCCAGGTTTTGCAAGCTCATGTTTTTTTTCAATTCCTGCCATGCCTCCCAGTTCCATGAACTTTACCCACAGAAATTGTTGCTCGCTTGCGATATCGACCCAGACAACTCTCTCAAAATTATCTTCAATGAGATCCAATCTTGTACCACCCCACAGGCTTTGCGTTTTATCTGTCAATATTGCGCATTTAATATTCTTATCCTTACAAATGGAAATGAGTGATTTTTGCAGTTCTCCTTTTGATTCCAGTTCCTTATCCAATTCATTGTTTTCTGGAACGAGGTTCAGAACAGGACGCATGCCTATGGATGGATTGTTAATTAAATGTGCGATGGCAGCCTGGTTGAGTTCTGGTGGTCCAAACACTGCTACAGGTTCACCCCAACAACCTATTTTAATTAAAATATTTCTGGTTAGCAACCTTGCCAGTGGAATAACACCCAGCGCAAGCGCCCAGCTCAAGATAAATATTGTCCTAGAGAATACCTGCGGGATGTACATAAGGTATAGAACAATGATAAATGTGATAAATCCCAGACTTGTGCTTATTGTCAGCCTTCTGAGTTCATCCACAGGTCCTATACCTATTGCTGGATACAGGGATTGCAGTACGTAAAACAAGGGAAAGATCAATAAAAGCGGGATTATCCGGTAATAGGGTTCGATATTAAAATCGCCCAGCAAAATGGTACGCAAGCCAATCGCGAAAATCATTGCAAAAAGCAAACCTATGAGATCCGATAACACCAGCGCAAGCACCATTATCCAGCGTACCTGGCGTCGAAGAAGATGTGAGTTGATTGTTTCTCCGGTTTCAATAGGCAATGAGATAATTTCTTGCATTGAGCTTTGTATATCCATATGATTTATCGCAGCAAATCACCCGATAAGCTTACTCTTGTTCCTTAAGCAGAGCTGGTATGTCAGCGGTGATAGTTCCGTTATTTATGCTTCCTTCTTAATTAAGTGCTGAAATTTTACCAAAACACCCTCCAGAATATTCTCTTTTGACCAGTTGTTCTGAGCATATGCACGTCCCAGGTCGCCATACTCTTGTCTGGAATTGGGATTGTAATAAAATTGATTAATTTCATCTGCAAGAGCTTTTGGATCTCCAGGTGGGATGATTCGAATTACCTTGCTGAGTTCACGAGCAATTTCTGTTCCGGGCAGCGCAGAAGCGATTGTCGGTTTTCCGCTTGCCATCATCCCTGTTAGTTTTGAAGGCATTACAGCATCTTCTGCATCTGCCTTTTGGGGAAGTACGTGGATATCCGCTGCGTTCAGCAGTTGGTTTAGCTTCTCTGTTGGTTGTAAAGGTACAAAGGATAAGTTACCCAAACCCTGTGCAGCATTTATTAATGTTTCTTTTGACGAACCGTCTCCGCTTAACAGAAAAAATATGTCTTTATTTTTTTCCAGCAATTTTGCTGCCTCTATGATAGTGTCCAAGCCCTGTTTGTTTCCCATGTTCCCCGAATATTGGATGACGAACTTTCCCTCCGGAATATTTAATTCACCTCTTAAAGGACTTTGGTGATCCAATGGGTGTATTTGATTGGTATCGACCCAATTCGGCAATAAATATAATTTTTCTACTGGCACTTTTTTCCCCCTTAATGATTCTAGCATCCTCTTGGATATTGTCGAACAGACGTCGAACAGCCCGAGTATAGACTCTTCAAATTTTTCAGCTACAGGATAAAACAACCGTTTACCCGGAAGCATTGAAAGTCCCAGGGCGGCCTCGAGCTCAAAATCCTGGATATGGAGCCAGGAAACTGCCTTCACGCTTCTGGAATATAGGAAAACTGCTGGGGCGCTGAGTAATGTGGGCGCGACTGTAAAAACTATTTCGGGTTTCCAGGGGATTTGATCCAGCAGTTCAAGCGAGCTTGTTAAGCCGAAGGAACCGAGGTGAAAGATCCTTTTCAAACCGGTTGGATTTTCCGGAACATAAATTGGACAGCGGAAAAGTTCGATTCCCTTCCAATTCTCAACTTGAAAATGGACACCTTTATATTGGTCAGGTTTTTTCCATTGAGGGTAGTAAGGCGGGGCTGTGATCACTCTTACTGAATTGCCTTGCTCCACCAGGTATTCAGCAAGCTCTGTTGTGTATTTACCCGTACCGGTTACTTCAGGCGCGAAGTTGAGACCACAAATTAATATGCGCATAGCAATTCTTGATTTATCTAAGGAAGAAAAACATAACTCTGATTATTGAGATAATTGTATTGCACTGCGGGTTTGTTATCTTCAAGCCGGATTCCTGGTTCTTGATAACCAGCTTTTAAAAGGATCGCGGCTATATCTTCCCGGTCAGCACCTTTATGAAATTCAAGCAGGATGATCGGGTTCTGATCCCGTAAAATTCCAGCCATACCCTTTAGTGCATCTAGCTCCATCCCCTGGACATCGATTTTTATACCGTTGATTTTTGGGTTGTTACTATTAATTTGAGGCCACAACCAGTCCAGACTTGTTACGAGAAAATTGACAATCTTTTTTTGTTCAACTGTGCTGTCGATCATTCCACGTTCGACAGGGAGTTGATGGTTTGTAATTTGACTTCCTTCCCCTAAACCGAAAGGAATCACAATTGATTGGCTGAAACCATTAATCGTCATTGTCTGGTGTAAATAGCCCGCTGTAGTTATCATCGGTTCGAAGGCAAATACCC
Source organism: Anaerolineales bacterium (assembly GCA_046259385.1). GTDB lineage: Bacteria > Chloroflexota > Anaerolineae > Anaerolineales > UBA4823 > CAVWDI01. The sequence goes on along the minus strand of JBJYWI010000158.1, from coordinate 8,923 downwards.
TTCCACTTTTACATACCTGCCTGCTGAGAGCGATGGCTGTGTATCCATAATGTGCGCCAATATCCAGCCAGGTTTCACCGGGTTTGATATTCTCTTGAAACCAGTCTAACAAGTGGCTTTCCGTGCGTCCAGTGATCGCAGCTGGATAGTCGTGCCATGATGTCACTATTTTATAGCCGCGTAACGGGCCAAAGATAATGCGCTGATTTCGCACGGTCTTAGGTAAAAATCTTCTGATGCTGGATTTTATTTTTTCGTTCACTTTGCTGAGATAGTAAGATATTTTCTATTCTGGTATTTATAGATTGACAAATTTGAATTTTTCAGAAGATGTTTTGAGTTTCTAACCACCTTACTGTTTTTGCGATACCATCGTTAGTAGTATATGGTGGGGCACCGAAAACCTCAAAAGTTGGGCTCACCGGGACGATATTGGTTGTAATAAGGTTGTTATATCGGGATGAATACATCGGGAAGGATATGCCCATCCTTTTGAGTATATCTCCTGTGTAAGCCAGTATCCGGATCAATTCCTTTGGGAGAAGTCTAACCGGTCGACCTGTAAGGCCCAAAGAGAACTGATTGACCCAATCATACTGGCTTGACGGCAATTCACCAATGTAATAAGTTTTCCGGTCTACAAGCTCTTTGGGTGCATTCAGGATCTGGTCAATTTGCCAAACCGCATTTTCAACATACCCATAGCTCCTGATAACCTGATCGCCAGCAGGGTGGAAATAGAGCCCTTTCTTCATGAGGCGCCATAACCCGTAAGGTAGATGTGGATGCCACGGCCCCCAAATATTTGTGGGCCGGATTATTGTCCAAATGCATTTGATATCTCTGGACCGTACGATTTCTTCCATTACCACTTTGCTTTCTCCATACATCATAAGGGGATCATAATCCGCATCATTTGCCTGTAAACCTGAACCAGGCTTGCGGACATGCTGGGTGGATGTGATAATGATCCTAGAAACGCTGGGTGTATTTGTGCAGGCAGACAGAATGTTTGAAGTCCCTACTGTATTTTCTTTATAATCTTCCAGGCTTTTTCCTTCTATGCTAGCTTTCGCAGCCAGGTGAACCACATGAGTAGGTTGGAAAGCTTTAAACTTCAGAAAAACGTTTTCGGTATCGAGGATGTCAGATTTCTGCCAGTAATTTTGATGAGAGCTTTTATGAGGCGCTCTGATGTCCAGATTGGTAAACTGGCGTGATAATTCAATGAAATGTTCTACCAGGCTGGTCCCGATAAAACCGCTCCCGCCTGTTATCAAAATTCGCATATTTTCCATAACAAAATTGTATTCTCAACTCGGATATAGAGTTGTGTGATTTATTCGGAATAAATTCCCATTTATCCTATCAGGTATGGTTTGACTTATTTCTTTGTTTATCAAAATCAGGTTACGGGGGAAGTAGATATATTTTCTAAAATAGGTTATCAAGAAATTCTTCACAAACTAGGGATCTAAAGTAGTTCTCTCCAAGCACAGACATCTTATTTTTTTTATCTTCTTCAATCTAATCCTTTAAATGTTATTCAGTTGAAAATGAAAGTAATATAATCATAGCGAATAGTGTATAAAGGAGAGATCCGGCTGTATCATGGAAGTTTCCTCGAACCATAAAAGCAAAGGATAGAACCGACCAGCTATATAGAATCTGCATCTTATCAGAATGTCTGTTTTTTTGAAATATATTCCACCAAATACCTGCTGAAAAGCCAAATATTAACATCCCCGGGATAATGGAAATCAGCCCAAAGTTAACGATCATCTCGCCTAAAACGCTGTATGAAATGTTGTAATTGGGAAATGGATTTATATTTGATAATTTTTCATACATATCAGGTCCTGCAGGTTTCCCGGACCACAAAGATCTCGGAATAAAGGCGACAAAGGTTAGGACGTAACTTTCTCCCAACACATGTTCCAAATCACCTGATTGCTCAGCTTGAAGAATCCTGTGCATCACAAAATTTTGGTCTACTGTGTGCGTAACCAGGTTTCTTTTTAAGGCGCTCATTGGTTTAAAATCCCCTGACAATACTGAAGTAATACCTTTATATCTGCTAGATATCTGAACCATGGCCAATATCATCACCAATAAGATTGCTATTGACCCTATTGCGAGATTCCTTCTGGATAAATACTGCTTGTTTTCATCTTTAACCATTAAATAAATTATGGGGGAAATAATTTCTTTCGCCATTGAAAATCGACCACCAGCCAAAACGGCTTTGAATAAAATGAGAATAAACCCACTTGCGATAAAGGATTTATTAAATTTCCCCACCATTGGATTTAGTAGACAGTAAATTGCTGGGATTGTAATTGCAGAGGGAATAATACCAACTATTAATCGTAAATAATAAACATTCCCAAATAATTTTTGAAGCTCATATTTGTCACCCAAAAGGTAACGATCCATCAGGAGATATTCAAAAAAAGAAAAACCACCTGATATGGAAATAAAGTATTGAGCAATCCAATAAATACCTATTGCGATTAATATAAGTTTTGTTAGCTTGTTTATTAGAATTGGCTTAAATAACCAATCAGAAATAAACCCAGTTGTGATGGTTGGGGCAAAAGTGTAGCTTGTTGAGAATAATAAAATCCCCAGCCAAGTTGTGAGAAACAAACGGATATATTGATTGGGATTGGTATATACCTCAAATTCTTGAGGATAGAACAATGGTGTAAGTGTTAAGAAAAAAATAAAACCTATTAAAACCCATGTCATGGGGGAGAAAAGGAAATCCCAGCCCCATTTGTTGTACTGTTTAAAAACGATGAAGGCTGCAAGAACTACCAGCCAGAAATATACAATTCGAACTGCAATATAATCAGCGAAAAAATATTGTGCGTCGAAGAATGCGATGGCAACGCCGAACAGTGCTGAAATGAGAAAGATTAGCAGGGTAACCCCAAACTCAAATTTATTAATCTTGGGGAATGTGATTTCCATATTTTACATGCAGAGAAAAATTAATATAAACTTAATTTTTAAGATGTAATTGTCGTTCAATTATATCCTTAATAAGGGTTAATATTTTTATCGATCGCAATTATTTGATTGGACCTTCAATTATTAATTTTTAGCTTTGTTTACGAGGAAAAGCATATTCTTCAAATTTTTACGTGATACTGTTCCTTTCACACTTACACCCATTTTCTCACTAATCTCTTTGGATTTATGCAAACCTGGTTTGCTGAAATTGACTTTTGTAGGCAAGGGTAGGAGATTTATCGATGAGAATTCACTACATTGATTTACTTTGCGGTTGGATTTTTACATTTTCGTATTGGCTGTGAAATATTAATTATATTAAAGCCATGGTGGATGCAATGCAAAATCAATTTCTGGACAGATCTAGATTCATTCCCTGTTGTTGAAAAGTCAATTCTCTGCTGTGCCACGCCTATACCACAGTGCCTTTCTATAAAAAGAATTTTGATTCGATTTGACTAATACCAGAGGATATTAATTCCCAGGCTGATTTTTCGCAGGTCCAAAAATATTCAAAGACTAAATCCTTGTGAATAATGAGTTGATTCTTTCCCGGAAACCGCGAATAAGAGTTATTACCGTCACCAAAAACAGCTAAACTGAAAGCCCATTAAAATTGTATCTCAGCAATGCCTCCATCGGATCCGACCTTACCATCCGTTACTAGTAATACAAATGATGGGATATCAAATTTAGCATCCTGCTAGGCTGGTCCCGATAAAACCGCTCCCGCCCGTTATCAAAATTCGTTTATTTTCCATTACAAAATTTTATTCTCAACCTCTTATTTTATATAGGGTTGTGTGATTTGTTCAGTTTAAATTTCCATCAATAATTTTGCGATAAGCTTCTAGCATTAATACGATATTTTTGTTCCAGTCAAATTTTTGACGGGCAAGTCTCTTGGCATTCTCCCCGATTTCAACCCGCAATTCCGGATCGTAATATAGTTTTAACATACCAGTCGTAAAATCTTTTTCATTGCAATCCGTTACGATTCCAGCTTTTGCATTGTCAATCTCCTGCCAGATATTAACTTTATTTGTAATCACTGCTGGTATTCCGCTTGCCAACGCCTCGACCAGAGCAACGCCGAAGTTTTCTGTATACGATGAAAGTGCAAATACATCCGCATCATTGAAGGCAGCAAGTTTTTGCTTGCCTTTCAGCATACCGACGAATGTGGATTTTTCGAGCACGCCTAGCTCTGATAGCCAACCGTTGACCTGGGACATGTAATTTGCTTCATCAGGACCGGCGATTACAAGGTGAACATCCGGATGTAAACAGGCGATTTTTGCAAACGACTTGCTCAAAATATCCAATCCTTTCTTAAAATCAATTCTGCCCAGAAACAGAAATAGAAATCTGTTCTTAAATTCTGGATGTTTCCTTCGGAAAAGGCCTTTTTCTGGCAGCTCTGCATACTCATCTACATTGATACCGATTGGAACAACGATGCCTGGAGAACGGATGTTCATCGCTTTGTGGGCTAGATCTTTTTCACCTTGCGAGGTGTAGTGGATCGCGGCAGCATGATTTAAATTCCGGTATTCAAAAAGGAAATTGTAGATGAATTTTTTTAACCGGCTTTTATTACGCAAAAATGGGTCAAGCGTTCCGTGTGGACGGATGATATACGGGATGTTGAATTTCCTGCAACTATAAGCGGCTGCGTTGGAGTGATACATGTACAGACTGTGGATGTGTACCAGATCAAAATCTTTGACGGTTTCCCTTAATTTGCGACCGAGCTGTCTTGAATAGCCATACTTGCGGCTGATTGAGACCGGAAAGTGGTATATGCTAACCCCATCTTTCAATAAAGGGCTATTTAAAGGAACATTGAGGTAGCCTGTGATGTTCAGGTTGGTCGTATATATGGTTGCGCTAACGTTATGTTCGACCAGCGCCCGGCATAATTCCGGTGCAACCTTTGCGGGGCCGCCTCTTTCTGGATAAATTGCTCCTAATACATGCAATACTTTCATAAAGGGTTAATCAAAACCGACGAATCTATTGAATGAGCAAGCTTTAACAACTGATTTTATTATCCCATAAGAAGCGAGATTTTTTAAAAACAACCATTCCAGAAGCTATGAATTTTTCTAAACTGTGAATCTGTAAATTAGAAAGGGGAGTAGATATAATCGCGATAAAATATTTGCGGGTATGAAGCATTTAAAAAAATTACGCCAGAAGCTAACCAGTAAGTGAAAGAAGCTTGAAAAAATATTTAAGACCTTATTTCGAAGTATTAAAACTCTTAAAAAGGCACCCGTTTAAACTTGCCGAACTGATCCTGTTTTCTTTTATCGGCACGCTCATTGAGGGTTTTGGCCTCGCATTGCTATTGCCGATTTTAGAGGGGACATCAACTAAAAATGGAATTCTAGGAGACATCCCGGTAGTGTCTTCTCTGTTCGTGGCTATCAACGAACTTGCTCTTGATGAACGGGTGAGAATTGCGGCTGTGTTTTTAATATTGACCTTCACAATCCGGAGTCTATTTTTAGCAGGCGCTCAAATATTATCAAGCATACTTGAGATCCAGACGGAGGGGAAATTGCAGAGGCGCATCTTCAAACAGGTGCAGGCTGTTCAGATTTCATATATACATGGTGAAAAACAGGGCAATATCCTGGAAGTCTTAAACAGACATACGAATCAGACCGGCATGCTGATTAGTGAAGTTATTAATGGGATTACTTCCCTACTTGCAGTGATTGCTTATATTGGTGTAATGGTATGGATTTCCTGGGAGTTGACCCTGATTACAGTTTTTTTGCAGTTGTTGATAACAATATTTGTTAGACAGCGGCTCTCAGATAGGATCAAAGTACTGGCATACAAAGCACGCACTTTGGGTATGCAGGTCAGTTCACTTCTGGTAGAAAACCTGTCGGCGGCAAAATTGATCCATTTATTCTCCCGCGAAACCTACACCCAAAAGCGGTTCAGTGATGTGCAGAATTCTTATATCTCTCACTATCTCAGATCTGAAATTGTATTGAAATTGAGTGTACCTTTATATAATTTTTTAAATGGGTTGGTTATTGGATTAATCCTTATTGCCAGCACCTTTGTACTTCCAGACCAGACCGATGTTTGGTTAGGTCAGGTGATTCTATTTATCATAATTATCTTTCGCTTGATGGGACCAGCGGCAAGATTTAATTACGCTAATTCGAGGATTTCGCAGTTAGAACCTGGATTGGAATCAGTTCAAAACTTATTACGCCGTGAAGACAAGCCTTATTTGATTGACGGCGAATTACGGTTTTCCCGACTTAAACGAGGCATCCAATTTGAGGGGGTATCCTTTCGCTATGAGGAAGATGAAGAGAAGGCTTTAAAAGATATTACTTTCCAGATCCCGTGTGGGAAGATGACTGCAGTGGTTGGCGAGTCGGGAGCTGGAAAAACAACATTGGTGAATCTGATTGCGAGACTTTATGATCCACAATCCGGGAGAATTCTTCTTGATGGAGCTGACCTGCGCGATTATCAAATTGATTCCTGGCATACGAATGTTGCAGTCGTCAGCCAGGACACCTTCTTGTTCAACGCGACCGTGGTAGAAAATTTACAGTTTGCAAAACCACAAGCGTCAAAAGGTGAAGTAATCCATGCAGCAAAGCTAGCTCAGGCGCACGAGTTTATTCAGAAACTGCCCTTGAAATATGAAACTGTACTGGGGGATCGTGGAGTCCGGCTTTCGGGTGGACAGCAGCAGCGGATCGCAATAGCCAGAGCGTTGCTGGTAAACCCGCAATTGCTGATCTTGGATGAAGCGACTAGTGATCTTGACACTGAAACTGAGAAAGCAATCCAATCTGCAATCGAAAAGTTCAGCGAAGGACGGACACTGTTTGTTATCGCCCACCGGCTGTCAACAGTAAAACAAGCCGACAATATCGTTGTTTTATTAGATGGGAAAGTCGTTGAACAGGGTAACCACAGTAAACTAATGAATAGAAATGGTTATTACAAAAGGTTAGTTTTATCTCAGGATTTATCGGTCGAGCATTCCAGGGAAGATTTATAAAATAATATTAAACCACCAAGAAATTCTACCAGTATCGAAGCCAATAACAATTAATATCACTGTATGTTTTTTTTACTTTTTCAATGATGTTACCAGGTAAAGAGATAATCTGGACTTTAATATTCTGTTGGCATCTGGTAACAGGTGTATTTCGTCCAAAGATTGCTATAAATTCTGAGTCGAAAGTAACTGAGATCATCCCTGCTTATTCCCAGGAGCGGCTGGGGTATGTAAAAAGACAAATAGAAATGCTTAAGAAATGTAATTTTTTTGAAGTGATCATAATTTTAAACCACAATCCAAATATTAAATTAGAACAGCAGATAAGTGCTCCTGGTGATCGTCTTACATTCATTGATCATAAGAAGAGGCACAGCTGTGGGTGCCAGTGAGAAGCCTTGAGGAGATTTCAAACAGATTTTATTTACAGTTTTGATGATGGCATGCTGTTTTTCCCCACCCAGTTGGCAAAAATTCTGCAAGAATCGGAAAAATACCCGCATGTTCCACATAGTGTGGGGGGTTGTTCCAGACTGGAATACAGGCAAAACCAGGAGACAGGTGTGAAGCGACTAAACCAATTCTACGCAATCACTGATTATCATTTAAAGCGATATTTTAAATTTGTGGATGAAATTACCTCCGACGATAAAGAAATTGAAGAATTGATCGGATTTTTAGGGGGGGACTTGATTATTAGCAGGAAAGGCATTGATCTTTCTCGAACACATACTATGGGTGCAATCAAACAGGATCTGCCTGGGACGAAATCGGGCGTCGCCACCTTTACATTAAACGTTTTTTTTGATAAAAGAAAGAAAATCATCCAGATGTTGAATTCTGCGTCAAATCCGAATTGAAATAAAAACTATTAAATGCTTTTAGTAAAATTCTGGCAGTATATTTGGAAATATAATGAATAATGATATTGATTGACATATAAGGTCAGATACAATATTTTCGTAGAGTATTTGTAATACCCATCCCGACTTTTGACCAGCCCCCATTATTTGTACTTGTAACAATGTCAACTTGAATAGTGTTGACCTTTACTACAGAGTTCCACTTTCTGGTGATTTCATGACGAGGGGAATTGAGAATAGCAATTAAGATCTCTGAGCGCGGAATGGGTATAGATAAAATTAAATTTGAACGGACAGTTTAGAAATTCTGTTTTTTGAAAACACAACGAATTTATTTGGATAAACATTACCTATTTATTCATAATTATTTTATAATAAGGTTAAAAGATAAGATTAATTACTCACATTATGACACCTTTATATTGTTGTTGGTATTGATTTTTTTAGGTTTATAAAAAATGATAAATTCGATTAGCAGTTTTGTTATTTTAGTTTATGCAATTAAAGCGTTAGTTCAACCAATCAATTTCTTTGAATCCAACCTCCCAGTTATTTTATCCAGCACATTAAATAACACCATATATGAATATAGCAGAGAAAATCCAGAACCGCCTGACTTTGTTCAAGCTCTCGCAGCTGATGACTCTTTATTTAATATCTGGTATGGAATATCCCAATCCTTTGGTCATTTGGGACATCCGCAGCCTTGGGTGAATATCCTTGGAGAGTTGACAGATATTTCTGGGATTGAATCCCTTTCATATACCCTCAATGGGAGTACCCCGGTTGCATTAACCTTTTTGGAAGATGGTCGACGAATAATCAACGATGGCGATTTTAATATTGACCTTCTATCTTCTGATTTGCTGGATGGTCAGAATACTGTTGTCATCACAGCAACAAAAGATGACGGGAGCACTGAAAGTGAAATTGTTCAGGTTAATTACACCGGTGGAACTGTTTGGCCAATACCATATACAATCGATTGGAGCAC